>NZ_JAMQHY010000030.1:0-47289 GCF_023845705.1 Clostridium sp. ZBS15 | reverse complement strand
CACAACATAAGCAGCTTTAACTATAATTTGCTTATCTTCTCTAACTTTATAATGTATAGCATCCATAAATATAAAGGAATAGGTATTTTCTAATAGTCTATTTTGCCATTCCGAAACCAAAGGTAATATTCTATTTGTTATATTTGATACAGTTTCTGCACTTACATCTACCCCATATAGCGCTCTTATTTGGTCAGATATATCTCTTGTTGTCATTCCAGTTGCATAAAGTCCTAATATTTTATCCTCGATACCGTTAACGGATCTTTGATGTTTAGGAACTATTTTAGGTTCAAAATCACCTTTTCTATCTCTTGGTATATTTAGATGTACAGGTCCGAGCTCTGTTTTAACAGTCTTTTTTGAATATCCATTGCGACTATTATCATTATTTTTTTCAATACTATCATACTTTTCGTATCCTAATGCTTCATCCATTTCAGCCTCTAAAGATTCTTGTAAAACGTCTCTAAACATTTCTTTAAGTCCAACTAAAATTTCATTAGCGTTACTAAAATTTTGCTCCTTTATGTATTCTCTTAATAATTCTTTCGACACATTTCCCATATAAAAAAACTCCTTCTTGTAATAATTTGTTATCTTAATTATTTCCAAGAAGGAGTTCATTTTATTCAGTTTACACAAAATTATTTACAGGCCCACCTCTCCATTTATATTATTAATTTTTAAATAGTTTCTACTTATCTCTCTGTATACATATTTTTATTTTTTCTATTCTTTTTTCTTTTACTGATTCTATTTTAAATATTACATTTTCATATTCAATAACTTTTTCTTCTATATCCTCAGGTATTCTTCCTATAAAATTGATTAAAAATCCACTTATAGTATCACAATCTTCTGAAACTAACTGTATGTTAAGATAATCATTTAAATCATTTATAGGCATTAATCCATTAACTATAAATGTGTTACCATCTATCTTTTGTATATAACATTCCTCTTCATCATATTCATCATCTATATTTCCCATAACTTCTTCTATTAAATCTTCTATTGTAACTATACCTGAAAATCCTCCATACTCATCTATTAGTATTGCCATATGCTTTTTAGAGCTTTTAAGTTCATTAAACAGATCATCAATATTTTTAGTTTCAGGTACAAAATATGGTGAATGTAGTATTTTTCTTATATCTACATTTTCAAAGCCATATTTACGTGCTTCAAGCATAAAATCTTTCATATATAATATACCTATAATATTATCTATATCCTCTTCATATACAGGCACTCTAGAATATTTTTCTTCTATTAATTCATCTAAATATTCTTCTAATGGTTTATTTATATTAATTAAGTATACGTCTGTTCTTGGTGTCATTACTTCATCTGCCAGTTTATCATCAAACTCAAATATACTGTTTATCATATCTTTTTCTGTTTCATTTATTACTCCATGTTCTTGACCTACTTCTACTAATGACCTTATTTCCTCCTTAGACACTTTTTCATCTAGTCCATCTTTATCTAGACCTGATAATCTAACTAATATATTAGTTGATGCAGAAAGAAGTTTTATAAATGGAGCAGTTATTTTAGATACATATAATATAGGTCTTACAGAAAACATTGCAATAGACTCAGACTCCTTAAGTGCGATTCTCTTTGGAAATAATTCACCAAATACTAATGTTATATAAGATATAATAACAGTTACTATTATTAATGCTATTTTATTGCTATAAGGTATATTAAATTTACTTAAATAACGTGCTAAATCTTGTGATATTCCAGTAGCAGCAGAAGCACTACTAAAAAATCCTGCAAGAGTTATGCCCACTTGTATAGTAGATAAAAATTTAGTGGGCTCATCCATAAGTTTTAATAAAATTATTGCTTTCTTATCTCCATCTTCTGCAAGAAGTTTTATTTTATTTTTATTTAATGACACTATAGCCATTTCTGCTGACGCAAAAAATGCATTAACTAACGTTAAAATGACTATTAAAATTATTTGTGAAGTTATATTCACAGACCCAACTTCTGGTTGCATTATTATATTCCTCCCCAATTTATATAATATAAAAATCATGATAATGCCATATATAAAATATTTATATATATTTATATTGTTCCTAATTATATATTTTAATTATTCATAATTAGTTTCAATCGTTTAGTTAAAATTATCTTATACAACAATTTACAGCCGATATAATTTTCTAATGAGCAACTGCACTTAAATGGCTGCTAGAATAAGTTGATAAAAATGAGGAAAATAAAAAGGAATGAGGCTTTTCAATATTTCTCTTCAATACTCTTGCAAGCGTTGAAAATCAATATCTTACCTTATTCCTTCTAACCCATTATTTTATCTATAATAGCCCTTTTTATTAATTACCTTTGATTTCCTCCGGTATTTTCTGTCCCTTTTTCTCTTCTTAGTCAATCTTTTTTATTTCTGTTTAAGCCTTATTTTGCAGAGACATTTATTTTAATTTATGAACAAATAATCCACTTCTTAATTTAGGTTCAAACCAAGTAGATTTTGGAGGCATTACTTCTCCAATATCTGCTACTTTCATTATATCTCTAACTTCTGTTGGATACATTGAAAAAGATATTCTCATATCAGTATTTGCTCTGCGTTCTAATTCTTTTAAACCTCTTATTCCTCCAATAAAATCTATTCTAGGTGATGTCCTTACATCTTCAATACCTAATATTGGAGTTAATAAATTATTCTGTAGTATTGATACATCAAGACTTAAGATTGGATCTTTTTCATTAAAAGTTCCTTCTCTTGCTTCTAATACATACCACTTATTTTCTAAGTACATGCCAAACATGTGCTTTTTATAAGGTTTAAATGGCTCATTAGTTGGAGCATCTGATATATCAAATTTATCTCCTAATTTATCTAGTAACTCATTTTTAGTTAATCCATTTAAATCTTTAACTACTCTATTATAATCCATTACCATTAAATCATTATCTGGAAATGCTACTGCTAAGAAATAATTAAATTCTTCTTCCCCAGTGTAACCAGGATTTTCTTGTCTTCTCTTTAATCCAACTTTAACTGCAGAAGCTGATCTATGATGTCCATCTGCTATATATAAATAATCTATTTCTTTAAACAAGTCTACTATTTCATCTATTATGATTTCATTATCAATTGCCCAAACAACATGAGTAATTCCGTCTTCTGACACAAAATCATATAGTGGTTTTCTTTTACTTTCATTTTCAATCCATGCTTCAATAATTTCTGATGCAATTTGATCTTCTTTATAAGTTAAAAATATAGGACCTGTATTTGCATCACAACAATCAACATGCTTTATTCTATCATCTTCTTTATCTTGCCTAGTAAATTCATGTTTTTTTATAACGCCATTAAGATAATCATCAATAGATGCACAAAATACTATTCCTGTTTGAGATCTTCCATCCATTATTTGTCTATATATGTACAGACAAGGATTAATATCTTGTATATACTCACCATCATCAATCATTTTATTTAAATTATCTCTGGCTTTTTCATAAACCTTTTTATCATGTATATCTATTGAAGAATCTAAATCTATTTCTGCTCTGTCAACATGAAGAAACGAATATTGATTTCCCTTTACCATGTCTCTTGCCTCTTCACTATTCATAACATCATATGGCAGAGCTGCTATTTTTGATGCTAATTCTCTAATTGGTCTAATACTTTTAAAAGGTCTAAGTACAGCCATTTAAAATTCCTCCTAATTACTTAAAGTATTTTTATTTTAGGCACTGTTTTAAATATATCAACATTCTGTTAAAACATGTCCCCTTTTACTTCTATTGTAAACAATTTCATTCAATTAATAAACTACTTTATTCATTTTTTAGTCTCTATTTTAAACATGTATTGATCTATGCAATAAATAAAGTGGCCTTCTAATTAAATTATACTCATTTTAGTATTACTAAGTTCAATTACTCTATCCAGCTTTACTTATGCATATATCAATATATTGTAAATTATAACTTTTTCTAATTAAATCCTACAATTTAAAAAAGTCCTTAATAATTGAAACTACCTCATCACCAATTCTAGTTTGAGCTTCTTTAGTTGCTGCACCAATATGAGGAGTTACACTAACTTTAAGATGATTAATTAAAGCTTCATTTTTTGTTGGTTCTTCTTCAAATACATCAATTCCTGCACCTGCAATAACTTCATTATTAAGTGCTTCTAATAATGCAGATTCATCAGCAACTTTTCCTCTAGCGCAATTAATTAAATATGCATTTTTTTTCATCAAATTTAATTCATCTTTTCCTATTAATGATCCATTTTCTTTATCATACGGAACATGTAATGATATAAAATCAGATTCTTTTAAAACTTCTTCAAATGATAAAAATTGATAGCTTAACTCTTCATGCTTTCCTTCTATTGTATTGTATATAACGTTCATGCCTAATGCTGTTGCCTTTTTAGCTAAAGATTGTCCTATCCTACCCATTCCTATAATTCCAAGTGTCTTTCCTGCTAATTCAAAGCCTTGATATTTCTTCTTATTCCATTCACCATTTCTCATAGTTACATTAGCTATTCCAACAAATCTTGAAACTGCAAACATATGAGCTAAAGCTAGTTCTGCAACTGAATCAGAGCTTGCTGATGGAGTATTTGTAACACTTAAATTATTTTTAACAGCATAAGGTATATCTATATTGTCTATCCCTACCCCTGCCCTAATAATTAACTTTAAATTACCGCCGATTTCTTTGTCAATAACATCAGCTGTAACTTTAGTAGCTGATCTTATAACCAATACATCAAAGTCTTTTAATTTTTCACCTAAAATATCTTGATCAAAATGTTCATTTATAACTTCAATACCCAAACTTTTTAAACCTTCTATGGCTTTAGGTTGCAAACCATCGTTTGTTAATACCCTAATCATAAAAATTCCCCCAATTTTTTATAAGTTGAAAGTGGATAATTAAAAAGCTTAGAGTTTTTAAGCCCATAGCATTAACTCTTACCCTTCCATCTTCAATTCTCAACTAAATTTTCTATATAACTTAGGCATCTGAAAAGAACCTTTTAATACTGCTCTTTCAAATGCCATAATAAAAACATAGCAATATTTTTAATATATGTTGATATATTCAATAGGTAAAGTGGCATTGTAATTAAATTTTGAGAATACTTAATGAGTATTGTCAAATTTACTGCTTGTCACAATTTTATATTGGGAACAAGCTAAAATTGGACTATACTCATTTTAGTATTCCTAAGTTCAATTACTCAGTCCACTTTACTTATGAATATATCAACATAACCCTAAAATTTCTTCTATATTTTTAAGCAATTCCTTTACATCTTCTACTGAGCAATCAGCCATATGAGCTATTCTAAATGTCTTTTCTTTTAAATCACCATATCCATTAGAAATTTGGAATCCTCTTTTACCAAGCTCTTTATTTAAATCAGCTACATTTATTCCTCTAGTATTTTTAATTGTTGTTAATGTATTTGATAGATGATTTTCATCTGGGAAAATGTCAAAATATTTTTTAGCCCACGCTCTAACTATTTTAGCCATCTCAAGATGTCTTGCAAATCTATTTTCTAGTCCTTCTTTATTAAGTATATTGTCTAATTGATAATCAAGAGCAAACATGTGAGAAAGTGATGGTGTTGAAGGATATTGATAATCTTTCTTTTGAATATATTGATATAATTTTAATAAATCTAGGTAATATCCTCTATTTTGAACCTTTTCTGCTCTCTCTTTTGCTTTTTGTGAAAAAGTACATACTGATAATCCTGGAGGCAAACCTAATGCTTTTTGAGATGATGTAATACACACATCTATCCCCCATTTATCAACTTCTATTTTCGTTCCTGCTGCTGAACTTACTGTATCAACAATAAAAACTACATCAGGATATTTCTTAACTATATCTCCTATTTTATCAACTGGATTCATTACTCCTGTTGATGTTTCATTATGAGTAACAGCAATTAAGTCGTATTTCCCTGTACTTAATGCTTTTTCTACTTCTGCTGGATCTATTGCTTGTCCCATTTCTACTGAAAATAAATCAGCTGGAACATTGTTGTTAACTGCCATGTCATACCATCTTTTTCCGAAAGCCCCTACGGAAAATACAGCTGCTCTTTTAGCAGTACAACATCTTATAGCACCTTCCATAAGTCCACTACCAGAAGTTGTAGAAAGTAATATTTCACTATTTGTATAAAATAACTTTCTTAAATTATCGCTTATTCTTCTTTGTAAAATTGAAGCATCCTTACTTCTATGTCCTATCATCGGAGTTGCCATTTTTTCTAGGACATCCTCTCGAACCTCAACAGGTCCTGGAATAAATAATTTTTTATGCATTTTAAAACCACCCCATTTTATTAATAAATTATATTGCTTATTAGTGCTTTTTTAATATTGATTTATTTGTATATTTTACTACTTATTTACATCCAACTCAATACTTTATCGCTTTAAATTGTGCTACTTTGCTATTGTTAAATTTTTAACCATTTTTAGTGTTTTTCTTCACTTTTATTGTTAATTTATTAACAATAGATTTTAGCTATATTATAACAATTATAAGTACATTTTTTTTCAAACATAAGCATTTTATATTCTCTTTAATATATTTATGCTTCCTTTATATCATTTGTGAAATTTATTATTAAATACATATAAAACAAAATGGAGAGTTAGTTTTATTATTAACAAAATTTTACATATTAATTTATTACATCATAATAACATTATTTGGTATTTTTATCAATGTATTGATACCAAATAAAATGTTTTTCACATTATTAATTAACTTTAAATTATATATATATTTCTTATTAATCCCCTCTTTCAACTAAATATTTATCTAGAACCTAAGGTTTATGAATTTTTCAATCTTTAAAAATTCTTTAAGATACATTTCTTAATCTTTAAACAAAATTATAATTTGAGTTATCCACAGACTCTTTTTTTAACAAAAATTAATTAATTCACATAATAATAATCTAAATTCATAAAAATAAATAAAAAAGATCCCTAATAATTTNNAAATTATTAGGGATCTTTTTCTATTAATATCTATCATATTCTTCATCAAAAAATAATACTGATTCTGTTTCTCTACAATACTTTACACACATACATTGTGCTAATTTTCTTGGACATCTATAACATAAACATGTTAAATCATGCGAATTACATTTTCCATTTTTTAATTCTGGACAATCTTCACAATTAACTCCATTTCCTGCTGGCATAACATCAATTCCTTTCTTTGAAATTAGGCACATTCAAATAAATAACTAGTCAGTATGCTAGTTTATTTTGAGAACTACTTCTTCATTGGAATCTACTAATAGCATAACTATTAGCAGAACCCAAGTCATTGTATTTCACAAAATATCCGTCACATCTTTGACTTGTTATTTATTTTCATATGCCTTATAATATTACAATTATTATACTACTAAATTATAATACATTTTTATAAAGTAAATTCAAAGCTTTAAATTAATATTTCTTTCTTTTTAAATACAATATGTGCAATTGTATAACTAATTATTGTAGTTAAAATCATTACAATAACTCCATTAATAGGAGTTATATTCACGTTTTTATACATATATGCTATATCACCAGTTATTACAGCTGTTACAGAACCATAACTTAAAAATACAAGATGTGAAAACTTTGATAAAAATTCAAACATTTGAAATACTATAGTTCCTGAAGCTGTTATTATAATTGATATAGCTGTAGTTACATTACTGCTTTTAAATAATGTTGATATTAAAAATATTATTGAACAACAAGTTATTATAAAAAATATTTGTAATAATAACGACCTTATTATCAACTCATTAAAGTTTCCTATTCTACCTGTATTAGCGATTCTAACTAAGTCTGGATATCTTTGAGCTGGCATATTTGAAGTATCTAAAAAATACCTTACTCCCATTGTTTTAGGATATGTTCCTGCATTAAATCCTTTTACAGCTCCAAGTCCCAAAAATGTTAAAATTTCTGTTGATATAATCATTGTTAATACAGTAATTGTTATAGCTATAAATTTAGATAACAAAATCTTTCCCCTTGATACAGGTTGCACTAGCAAGAATTTCAACGTTGGTGGAGTACATTCCCCTGAAACTATATCACTCATAAATACAGATATCCCTACTGCTAATAAAACCATGCCTAATATAGCCATAACACTGTCTATATAATTATAAGCATTAAACTCATATCCGTATAATGGTTTTATATTATTTTGCTCTAAGTATTTAAGTTTATCTATTCTTTCCGAAATCCATGTCTTGTCTTCCTCTGCAATGTCTTTGTTTTTTAAATTTTCCTCATGACTCTTTATTTCTTCTGTCACATCTAGCTTCCATTGATCAACATTACTAGGATTGTTTATTTGATTTTCATATTTTATTTTTTCTTCTTCATAATGTTTCAAATCTTCTTTTAACGTATTTAAATATTCTTTATCCTTACTATTTTCTATTTTGCTCATTTCTTCTTCTGTATAATTAATACTTTTTTCAACTTGTTCTAATTTATATTGTGGAGAATTATATTTTTTCATATTTTTATCTTCATGATATAAGCCATACATACCGACTAGCATAAATATTATAAATAATCCAAATACAATCCATGTTTTAGGCCTTTTTAGTATCTTTATAAGTTCATTTTTTATTAACAAAAATATCATTTATATAGATCCTCCATTCATAAGTTCCATATATCTTTCTTCTAATTCTTGTTTGTTTTTATAGACTTCACAAATTTCTATATTTTCGTTTACTAATTTTTTTATTAACTTAGGAGTCATGTCTTTTTCTATAAGCAATATTATTTCATCTCCATTTGTTTTACTCCTAATAACATATGGTAATGTCTTAACTATATCTAATACTGTTTCAATAGCAGTCTTTGTCTTTAAAATTATATCATCTTTTCCTTGATATATTCCTTTGTTACCCATCTTCTCTATAGACTGAATTACGCCTTCATTTATGAAGGCTACTTTATCACATAAATTTTGAATTTCACTTAATATATGAGAGGAAATAAATACTGAGATTTCTTTTTCTTTAGATGCTTTTTTAATAAGTTCCCTAAATTCTAATATTCCTGTTGGATCTAGTCCGTTAGTAGGTTCATCTAATATAAGCAGTTTAGGATTTCCCATTAAAGCTACTGCGAGTCCTAATCTTTGTTTCATTCCAAGAGAATATTTTGAAACTTTATCATCTATTCTTTTTTCAAGACCTACAAGCTTTACTAATTCTTCTACTTCTTTTTTAGATACACTTCTAATTCTTGCTATTTGCATTAAATTTTCTCTTCCAGAAAGATATTTATATAATTCAGGATTTTCAACTACAGCTCCTACGTTTTTAAGTGCCTTTTCTTTATTTTTATTTAAATCATAACCACATATTCTTATTTCACCATTACTAGGTTGTATTAAGCCTACTAACATTCTTATAGTTGTAGTTTTTCCTGCACCATTAGGACCTAAAAATCCAAATATTTCTCCTTGCTTTATAGAAAGGTTTATTCCTTTAATTATCTCAGTTTTTCCTAATGTTTTATAAAGATTTTCTATTTCTAAAACATTCATCAATTTTCCTCCTTAACGTGAGCTATACTTAGAATTATAAGTACAACAAATTAATAAATATATATATAATTTCTTAATATTTATTAAATATATTTTGAAACTCTCAATATGAAAGTCTATATAACCTTAAAATTTATTATTCTCTTAATATTTGAATTTTTTTAAAATTAATACTTAATAGTAATAAAATGTTTACAAATTATCTTATATTAAAAGTTCCAAGATTTCTAAAACAATATATTGTAAAAATTCTAGTTGAATTTTTTCTATGAGTTCTCCAACTTCACATTGCAATTTTCAAATAAACTTCTGTGAAAAATAAAAATAGAGCTTGTATTATTTAATTTAAATAAATAACAAACAACAAGCTCTATTTATCTTTTAGTTTTTCAAATTTTAAATATCTTAATTTTAATTACTTATAAAAATACTTGTAATATAGCTAAAAGTATTACTCCTGGTATACCTAAAAAGCCTGCAATTAATGCAGTAATTGGATTTATTGCTAATCCAAAATTAAAATTAGCACCAACTAAATTTACTACATATAATATTACAACTCCAAGCACTCCATTTATAAGAATTTTTAATGGCCATTTTAAAAGTTTTATCATTAAAAATAATAAAACTAATCCAATCAAACCATATATTATATATTGCTCATTCATACACAAACTCCTTTTTATTATTTTGAAGAAATATTTCTTTGTAAAACATAATCATCAGTCACTTTAATTTCCTTTGATTTAGCTATAAGCAATAGATAATCATATCTTTTTTTAGCCATTTCTTCTGCATATATTGCTACTTCAATTAATTTAGAATCATTCACATTATCGAACATACTTCGTGCTGCATCAATTTCAGACTTAGTATCTTCTAATTGCTCTATTAATTCCTTATTTACATCTATATCTTTTGTTCTATTAATTAAATATTCAATTATTCTCTTTTTATTCATATAAATACCTCCAAACACTACTATTAAAATCTTATCCATAGGTTTGAATGTATATACTTAATTTTTATATATTTTTTTAATTATAGTAACACTTTTTTTAAAGAATTCATAATATATTACTATAAAAACTTTTCACTCATATCAAATAAAAAGTTCTAACTCCCATCTATATAACACCTTTTTTTCTGGAACCCAATATCTATTGGGTTCCATTTTTAATTCTATGATTTGTTATATAGATTTTTTTAATTAGACAGTGATATTATAGTATAAGAGCGCAGTGGCGTTGGAATTTTCTTTCTAGAATACTTAATAAAGATTTGTTGAATTAATTGCTTGTCACAATGTCTCATTGGGAGCATGCATTAATTAGACTAAGCTTTGTTTTAGTATTCTTAAAGTAAATTCCTCTGTCCATGAGCATTATACTATAAGATCACCATGCTTTTTTAAAACTATCTATATCTCTTTTCTACCTTCTAGTGCTTTAGATAGGGTTACTTCATCTGCATATTCTAGATCTCCACCAACTGGTATTCCTGCTGCAATTCTAGTTACTTTAACATCTAATGGCTTTAATACCTTTGCTATATACATAGCTGTTGCTTCGCCTTCTATATTAGGATTAGTTGCTAATATAACTTCTTTTACTTCTTCATTCATTCTTGCAACAAGTTCTCTTATCTTTATATCTTGTGGGCCTCTTCCCTGCATAGGTGATATATTTCCATGCAATACATGATACACTCCATTAAATTCTTTTACTTTTTCCATTGTCATTATATCTTTTGGTTGTTCTACAACACATATTGTACTCTTATCTCTATTAGGATTTGAGCATAATGCACAAGGATCTTTATCTGTAAAGTTTCCACATGTTGAACAATATTTTATTGTTCCCTTCGCTTTAACTAATGCGGTTGCAAACTCTCTTACCTCGTCATCAGGAAGATTTAATATATGTAAAGTTAATCTTTGTGCTGTTTTTTTCCCTATGCTTGGCAATTTTGCAAACTCTTCAATTAATTTTTCTATGGCTACTGGATAAAATTCCATATTACACTTCTCCTTTATATATCTCATATTTTAGCAGAGTGTTGATACATGCATAAGCAACGCTTGGCTAAATCATTGAGCTAAAGATTCGAATTTAGATAGTTAAAAGCATACAGCTTTAAGGAATTTCCTCTATTCTGTATGCTTTATTTTTACTTGGGATTTTATTAGATAATATTTTATTTTATTATTTAAAATAATCCTCCTGGCATTCCACCAGTTAATTTTCCCATTTTGCTAGCAGTTTCTTCTTCTGCTTTTCTTAAGGCTTCATTAACTGCTGTAAGTACTAAATCCTCAAGCATTTCTACATCATCTGGATCTACTACTTCTGGCTTTATATTAATAGATTTAACTTCTTTTTTACCAGTTACTGTTACAGAAACAGCACCGCCACCTACTGATGTTTCAAATTCCTTTGTTTCAAGATCCTTTTGCATATCTTCCATTTGCTTTTGAAGCTTTTGCGCTTGTTTCATAAGGTTATTCATATTTCCTCCCCCGAAACCTCCAGGGAATCCTCCTTTTGCCATACAAATCCTCCTCTTAATAAATTTCTACTCTCTATTATAGAACATTTTCTTATTGTTTACTACATTAAAATATTGATTCTACTCGTCTAATATTTCAAAAGGCATTCCATCTAACTTTTGCTTTAGCAATTCTTCTTTGCTTAATTCACCATCTTTATTATTTTCAACTTCATACCTTACTATTATTTTATCTTTTAATACTTCAGAAAATACTTCATTAACAATTTTTTTATATTCTAATTTTTCTAATCTATTTTTATTAAAGGCATATGATGCTTCATATAATAATGTGGCTACACCATTTTCAAATTTATATGGTCTTGCAGTTACTATAGATGCATATATAACCATTGCTCTTTTTGCTTTAAATGCCTCTAATATTTCTGACCAAGCTCTTTTTATATTATCTATTGTTAAAGAAGATTCAACATTAACATTATGTTCTTCTGATACAGTAGGTTGCTCTCTTTTAACTTGTTTTTCTTGAGATTTAACTTGATTATTTGATACTACGTCAGTTGAATGTGCTTTTTCACTTATTTGTGAATTTGATACTACTTGTATCTTACCACTTTTTATGCTTTCTTCTAACTTATTTATCCTAGCAAGCATGACTTCACTTGATGTATCATATTCTATTTTACACATCTTTATTATACTAAGCTCTAAATATAATCTGCTTTGTTTACTTACTTTAGAATTAGCTTCCCCTTCTTGAAGAATTCTAATCCCTCTCATTATTTCTTCAATACGTATTTTTTTACCTTGCTCTTTTATAAGTTCAATATTTTCAAGAGACATATCTAAAATCTCTTCTGGAGTATTAGAAACTTTAACCATAAGTAAATTTCTAAAATGTCCTATTAAATCTTTTATAAATAAATGAATATCCTTACCTGAAAAAACTAATTTATCAATTATCACCATAGCTTTTTCTATATTTCTTTCTACTATTGAATTAGTTATGTCAAATAAATATTCGTTTGTAACCAACCCTAATATGCTTATTAAGTCATCATATTTTATATTGTTATCACCCATAGCTATTGCTTGATCTAATATACTTAAAGAGTCTCTCATAGCACCGTCAGCCACTCTAGCAATTAAATCTAAGCTCTTTTCATCAACACTAACATTTTGTGATTCAGTTATTTTTCTTAATCTATCTGAAATATCTTTTTGATTTATTCTTTTAAAATCAAACCTTTGACATCTAGATAAAATAGTTATAGGTAATTTTTGAGGATCAGTAGTTGCTAATATAAATATAACATTACTCGGTGGTTCTTCTAATGTCTTTAAAAATGCATTTACCGCCCCCCCTGATAACATATGAACTTCATCTAATATATAAATCTTATACTTACCCTCTTGTGGAGGATATTTTGTATCATCAATTATATCTCTTATTCTATCTATTCCATTGTTAGATGCTGCATCTAATTCTGTAACATCCATTGATAAACCTTCATTTATCTTTTTACACATCTCACATTCATTGCAAGGCTCTCCATCTTGAAGATTAAAACAATTTAATGCTTTAGCCATAACTTTAGCTGTTGATGTTTTACCTGTTCCTCTTGTTCCACAGAAAAGATATGCATGTGCAATTCTATCATTTAGAATTTCATTTTTTAATGTTGTTGTTATATGTTCCTGACCTACTACATCATTAAATGTCCTTGGTCTCCACTCTCTATATAAAGCTGTATATGCCAAAGGTTTCCTCCACCTTTCTTTTTTCCATTAAATCATATACTTATTATACACTAATAATTTAATAAATAATATAAAGCTTAAATTACTTAATTTATCTTATTTTGGTTATATATATATCGTAAAAATTTCTTACAAAATATGAACCTATTGTTATAATTAATATATTATATTTTTATTTTAAGGAGAAGAAAGTGTATTTCAGTAAAATTAAAACTAGACATATCTATAATGTTATATTCGATCCTGTTAAACCATGTGAATTTGATAAAAAGCATTTAGCAGTAGTATTAAAGAAAAATAATGATAAGCAAACATTAATTGTAATGCCATTAACAAGTGAAGAGAATGGTAATGGCATAAATAAAATAAATATAGGAATTATAGACTCTCTTCCTTCTAGTTTAAAATGCAATAATACATATGCAGTTTTTAATCAAATAAGAACTGTTAATGCATCAAGATTTATTTCATTGAAAGAAGGCAATTCTATTATAGAGTCAAAAATGGATGATAATTTATTTTTTAAACTAGTAGGTTTAGGTATGAATGATATAACTCATAATTTTGATTATGATGAAAGAATACACTTATTTAAAACTCAATATGAACAAGCATGTGTACTAAAATCCGTAAACTTAGCATATTCCATATTAAAATTAAAGCAATACGTACAAGCTTTAACTAACGAAAACCCTAAAAATCCTATAATTAATGTCTAAAATAATGAAATAGAACGTATAAGAAATCAAATAAGGGACATATTAAAAAATGACATTAAATATACATTAAGTAAAAAGCAAATTCTTGATGGTATAGATAAAATTTTTGATGATATTTTTGGTTTAAACTAGTGAGTTGACAAAATTAATTAAGTAAGATAATATAAAATTAAGAATTGAGTTAAAAGCTCTAATTAAGAATTATAGGGTATAGAATCCCAACAAAAAAGAAACAGACTAAAAGTCTGTTTTTTTATTTTATACTGATAATAAATTTATAACCTTTAATATACAATTTCTCAAATTTCATAACATTTATAATCTATTTACTTCATTTGTCTATGAACCTTATATTAAAATATCAACACTGTTCTTAAATATACCCATGTGTTAAAATGAATATTAGTATTTTAATGAAAGATTATGTTTTATAATTTATGTATAACTATAAAAAAGTTATTAACATATTTAAGAAAGTTATCAACATAACTTAATAAAAATTTTGGAGGTAATATACACTATGAGTTTATATGATGATAAATATTTAGAAATAGCTAAAAATATCTTAGATAATGGTTATTATGATAATAATAGAACTGGTATGCCTACTTATAAAATACCCCATCAAGTAATGCAATTTAATTTAGAAAAAGAATTCCCTATATTAACTACTAAATTCGTTGCTTTTAAAACAGCTGTTAAAGAACTTTTATGGATTTTTAAGGATCAATCTAATGATGTAAAAAAACTTCAAGAACAAAACGTACATATTTGGGATGAATGGGAAATGGAAGATGGCACTATAGGAACGTCTTATGGTTGGGTTGTTAAAAAATTTGACCAAATAGATAAACTTATAGATTCTTTAAAAAATAATCCTCAAGATAGAAGAATGATGCTTAATTTATGGCAAATACCTTATTTAGATGGTGGAGCTTTATGTCCTTGTTGCTTCTTAACTATGTGGGATGTAACTGATGGTAGACTTAATTGTATGCTTGTACAAAGAAGTGGAGATTGGCCACTAGGAATTCCTTTTAATACCAGCCAATATGCTGTATTAGTTCATTTATTAGCTCAAGTAACAGGTCTTAAGCCTGGACTATTTACTCATGTAGTAAATAATGCTCATATTTACGAAAACCAAATTGATGGAATGAAAACTCAATTAGAAAGAAAAGATCAAGCTTATGATGCTCCAAAGCTTTGGATAAATCCTGAAATTAAAGATTTTTATGATTTTACTCCTGATGATATTAAACTTGAAGATTACAAGCATCATGAATCAATAAAAATGCCTGTTTCAGTTTAAAATTTAGTTGAGTGTTGATATATGCATAAATAAAACTGGTAAGAGTAATTGAACTTAGAAATACTAAAATGATTATATGATTTAAATAAGATATTAAAAGGGGGCTTATAAATGTTATCAATAATAGTAGCTATTGCTAAAAATAATGTTATTGGAAGTGATAATAAATTAATTTGGCACATTTCTGAGGACTTAAAAAGATTTAAAGAAATTACAAGCAGAAAAACTATTGTAATGGGAAGAAAAACTTTTGAATCTCTTCCTGGAGTATTACCTAATAGAAAACATGTGATTTTAACTAGAGATAAAAATTTTAAAGTTAACTCTGAATGTGTAGAAATAATTTATGATTTCGAGGAATTATTAAATAAATATAATAACTCTGACGATGAAGTTTTTATAATTGGTGGTGGAGAAATTTATAAACAGCTATTACCTTATTCTAATAAACTGTATTTAACAAAAATCAATAAAGATTTTAATGGGGATACTTATTTTCCGCAAATAAATTATGATGATTTTAAAATAGATTATGAATCAGATATTATAACTGATGAAAAAAGCGGATTAGAATATAACTTTATAAATTTAAGTAGACTTTCTTAGTTGAAATCTTACACTCTCCTATATATTAAAAAAGAACAAGAAAATGAGGGAATTTAANNTTAAATTCCCTCATTTTCTTATCCTATTGTTTTGTCCTATATTGTTAATCCTATTGAAGAATAACCTAATTTAATTCGAAAAAAAATCCTTCATTCTCTGTGAAGGTTTATGTATATAAACCGTGCACCTCGCTTCGATAAAAATTCCCTATACGTTACCTTTGCAGTTAGCTCAGACCAGATTGATCCACGGCACATGCAGTGTGCACTTATCGCTGCTTCCTTCCGGACCTGACGAGGTTCATACGCTTTCATTGCGTGGGACCCAGTCATCAACACCACTTACAAAGGTCAGACTATAAAAAATTAATACCTCTACGAGGAATTCAATCCTGCTATAGCGGATTGCAGGTTACAGGGCACCGCTAACTCCCCATCTAGCACGGAATGGTGGTATGAAGAGGATTCGAACCTCAATAATTCTTTTTCTTAATGAAAAGTATCTGCCTCCATTAGGCATCAAACCATATTAAGTACTATACATTTTTTATACTTTTACATCATAACACATACTATCTATAAATACAAGATAATACTATTAATATACTTTTGTAAATATATATATTATTATGAATTTCTCTTAAATTTTTCCTTAATATTAATATTTATTTAAATTAAAAACATTAATATTTTTCTATTGCCAACTCATAATATCATATATATTTTTTTGATTCAACCTTTTGTTTAAATATTATTTAGGCACATGAAAATAAATAACAAATCCAAAGTTTCCATGAATATTTTTCTTTATATTTCACCATAAGTAATATTTTTAACTACTTTATTGTTGTCCAATATTTTGAATTCATTTGGATATGGTACTGCCTCAAAAGGTATTGGTGTTTCATCTATTCTATTATTTTCTGCTAAGTATCTCATATGAACTTTTTCATACGTTTCCCCTTTACTTAACCAAAAATAATCCTCCATACACATTGCTCTTGTTCTTCTACATAATTCCCAAAAATCATAATCTATTAATCCCATAACTTTTAATATATCATCTATATTTGCTCTTTCTTTGGGAACAACTCTATCTTCAAGCCAAAATACAATATCATCGTGAGAAGGTTTGTAATCTATATTCCAGTTTTGATAACTATACATTCCTAAAGGCAAATATTTTCTATCTGTAATTTCATCATATTTTATAAAACTAAATTTTTTAGTATTTGTATCATAAATAATATCACCAATTGGAGTGTCTTTACACATCAACATATATTTATCTATCATAAAATTCCCCTCTCTATTAAATGATTGTATCTAGTTTGTAGTAAATATTTAATACATTCAATTCTATATTCTGATAGGTACACCTTATATTTATCCACTATATCAAATAATTCATTCAAATGTACTTTAGGTAATTTAACATCATCAATTAACTTTAGCTGTTCATAATGCGATTCACAAAAAGGCTTACATTCATCTATCATTTCCCAAGTTTCTTTATCATCTTGTTCTAATTCAATATCTTGAATATCTGCATATAAGCATAATCCATGATCATAAAGCGGAGCAAATTTTATAATCTCTCCATCTTTATTTACAACACTAAAATTTCTTAAATGCCTATCAATATTGTTTATTAAAAAATCCATAACTATCATTTTATCAATATCTATTTTAAAACTTGGAATTATAGATATAATCTTATTATATAAATTTTCTCTACTTGTATTACCTAAGATACTTCTAATGCTCATTAATGATTCATTCTCTTTTAAAAAGTTTTCTGATATATTTACTATTACTTCATCCTTAAAACTAGGTAATTTCATTTTACTTAAAGTATTAAATGCACATTCTATATTAAACTTTCTAATTATTTCACTTGCAATAACTTCACTAATTGGTTCTAATATAGAAAATTTATTTTTTAATTTAGTTCCTGTCTTAATGAAAACCTTTTTCCCATCTATATTACCTATACATTTATATAGCATTCCTTTTGAAGTACTAGTAAGACTTAATTCTCTTAAATCATCTATTATCAAAAAAATCACCTCTTCTCTTTTTCGATTCTATTAACTCGTACACGTGTCTATTATCTATATTATATCAAATACTATTTATTTTTAAACTTATGAATAAAAGTTAATTTCTTTAACATTTATATTTTTAAACAAAAATAAGAAACACATAATCTAAATTCATTAAAAAATGTGTTTCTTAAGTATATATTTTGTTAAACTCTATAATCTATCTAGATGTCATAAATAGAAAAACCAATAAATTCTTGGCGGAGAAAATGGGATTTGAACCCATGATAGAGCGTGAACCCTATACACGCTTTCCAGGCGTGCTCCTTCAACCACTCGGACATTTCTCCAAAGGCATAATGCTTTCTTATAATATCATATAAAAACGCCTAATTCAACTGAATATTTTGTATCTTATTTTACGACTTATTAAATTTTTTATCGTACTTAGGACTTATTATTTTATAAACACAAGTACTTAAAGTTATTCCTAGCACACACCCAACTAGCACATCTGATGGATAGTGAACATATAAATACATTCTCGAAAATCCTATAAGTGCTGCTAATAAAAATGCACCAATTCCCATTCTTTTATTAGCTTTATAAATAATAGTTGCTGCTGCAAATGAAGACATAGTATGTCCAGAGGGGAATGAAAAACTACTAGGTGCCTTTATAAGTAATTCTATATTTTCAACAAAATTAAAAGGTCTTATTCTTCCAACTAGTGGTTTTATGATTCCATCACCAATTAATACACCAATACATAATGTACATAACATTATAAAACCATATTTTCTATACTTCTTATTAGATATAAATGCTAATCCTATAATTATCCATACTAATCCCATATTTCCTAAAGAAGTTATTATAGGAACAATCTTATCCATCATCGGACTATGTAAGTTAATACGTATAAACTCCAAAATTTTGTTATCAAACATTTGAATAAATTGCATTAATATCCTCCAAACTATAAATTTTTTACTACTATTTTTAATGTATATTGTGAGTAATTTTTATTATAACATATACTATAATAATTTATTTTTATTAAGTTTCCTTTTTAACTGAAAGAATTCCATAAGTAATTTTGAACATTCTTCATCATATAACCAATTAACATTAACAAACGAATCTAACTTTCTACTATCTATAAGGTTTATTACAGAACCACAAGCTCCCATGTCCTTATTAAATGTCCCTATATGTAATTTTGATATTCTGCTTTGAATTATAGCACTAGCACACATAGAGCATGGTTCTAAAGTAACATACATTTCCGTTCCTTTTAATCTCCAGTCATTTAAAATTTTTGATGCCTTTCTTATTGCTAATATCTCTGCATGAGCTGTTACATCATTTAATGTTTCTTTTAAATTATGAGCCTTTGATATAACTATGTTATCCTTTACTATAACTGCACCTATTGGAATTTCACCTTTGGACATTGCTATCTTTGCTTCTTCTTTAGCAATATCTAAAAAATTCATATCTTTTCCCTCCATAAAAATCAATATATTAATTTTTGATTATATCTCTGTTTTAAATATGTATTGATATATGCAATACTCTGTTAAAACATAATCTACTTTAAAAAAAGACTGCTGATTATTTTTGCCAGCAGTCTTTTATGATTATTCGTTATCTGTAAATATTCTAACTTTTTTAATTCTATTTTTATCTATATTTTCTACGATAAATTTCATATTATCGCACTCAATTTCTTCTTTTTCTTCAGGCATTCTTCCAAGCTCTCCAATTATAAGACCTCCAATAGAATCAAATTCATCTGATTCCATATCGATACCTATTAAATCACCAATATCATGAAGTCTCACACTACCATCTACTATATATTCATTTTCTTTAATGACTTCAATACTTGTATTAGCTTCATCATATTCATCTTCTATATCACCAACAATTTCTTCTACCAAATCTTCTATAGTAATTATTCCAACAGTACCACCATATTCATCTAACACAACAGCAATATGATTTCTTTCTTTTTTCATTTCCTTAAATAATTCTACAATCTTTTTAAATTCAAACGTATAGAAAGGTTCTCTTATATATTTCGTCATTTTAAAGTTTTCTCTAGGATTTTCAAGCATTAATAAATCCTTCACATTTAATATACCAATAACATCATCTATAGTTTGATTATAAATCGGTATTCTAGAAAATTGTTCTTCTTTTATGATCTTTAATACATCATCATAAGTTGATTCTGAATCTAAAGCAGTAACATCAACTCTTTGAACCATTACATCCTTTACTTGAAGATCAGCGAAATCAAATACATTAAATATCATTTCTTTTTCAACATTTTCTAATACGCCTTCTTCTTCACTTACACCTACCATTGTTTTTAATTCTTCTTCAGTAATAAATGGTTCAGTAGCTTTAGGATCTGCACCTAAAATTTTTATAAAAAATGATGATATATCTGTAAATATATATACAAAAGGTTTAAATATAGTAACTATTAACTTTATAGGTTTACCAACCTTTAAAGCAACAGAATCTGATCTTTGCTTTGCAATAGATTTAGGCGTTATTTCACCAAAAATTAATACTAATACAGTCATAACTCCTGTAGCTATTCCTACTCCACCTGAACCAAATATATTAGTTGCAAGCACAGTAGCAAGTCCTGATGCTGCAATATTAGCTATGTTATTACCTATTAATATAGCTCCTAATAATTTATTTGGATCTTCTGTAAGTTTTTCTACTAATTTTGCTCCTGGTACGCCTTCTTCCACCATATGTCTTAGTCTAATCTTATTTATAGACATTAATGCTGTTTCTGACATTGAAAAAAATGCTGACAGCATAAGTAATATTATTAAAGTTACTATCTCCCACGTATAACTAGGGTCCAAAAAAAATCACTCTCCTAATTGATTTAATAATTATATTTTACTCAACATTATATCATAATATTATTAAAAGTAATATATTGGATTAATATAAAAAACACATGCTTAAAAAATCAACATATTCATTAATTTTTAAGGTGATGTAATTTCATAAAGAATAAAAAAGTCACACCATTAAAAATGATGTAACTTTTTTTACAAATGATCTTACATATTATTTTTAAGAAAAATATTAACCAACTTTTCTATCTCAGTATTTAAAGCTAGTTGAACTATTTCACCATTATTTAATTCAAAATTATATTTTTTAAGACCTTCAATATTAGTAGTATAAAACTTTTTTATTTTTGAATTATTATCTTTCTTAGATTCTAAAGCATATAAATTCTTTATAGAACTCTTGTCCATTTTTAAAACAATTTTTCTTTTACTCATATTAAATATTTTAGTTATAGTTAAAGTTCCATCAAAAAATTCATACTCATAATCAACATATATACACATACTACTTAAAAATAAGACTACAGATAATACTATCAATGATACCGCTATCATTAATGATAAAAAAAATATAAATAAAGATAGTATAAATAATACTATTGAAATCTTTTTCATGACTTGGCTACTTTTATGTGATTTGTCTGAAGGAATAAATTGTTCAGCAAAAATCTCCATGCAATATACTTCCTTTCTTTTGTTGTGACTTATGTGTTTTTACTAATTACTTAATTTGTATAACATGAATTTAGTTTACATATATATATTTTAATTGAATTTACTAAAAAATGCATTATAAAATTTAATATTTCCCTTATTTCGTTAAACTGCACAAAATTTAATACATAATTCCCCCCATAATGAACAAAAAGATTTCAATAACATGTGTTTATATGCTTTAATATAGTATTTGTATGTACATAAGTTGAAGTAAGCCGAGAATTTGACTTAGCAATGGCAAAATGAGTATAGTCTAATAATACGTTAAGATAAGTACTTTACAAGAAATTAAATGAAGTAATAGAATTTATAGATAGTAACAAAAGCAACCATGATATTAAAACTATGTGTACCGTTCTAGGCGTAGCCAGAAGCACATATTATAAATCTTTTGATAAAACTAAATCTATAAGAAAAATAGAAAATGAGGAATTAAAATCAGCTATTGAAAGGATATATAAAGAAAATAGAGGCATATATGGTGCTCCTAGGATTCATCATATACTTGGTACAGGAGGCTTTAAAGTATCTTTAAAAAGAGTTCAAAGACGAATGACTGAACTTAGTCTTTGTGCAATAACTGTAAAAAAATACAAACCTCATTCAAGTAAAAAGGTAGCAGAAGGTTTAAAAAACGTTTTAAAAAGAGATTTTACTACTACTTCTATTAATGAAAAATGGGTAGGAGATATTACATATATTCATACTATCAAAGATGGTTGGTGCTATTTAGCTTCAGTTCTTGACTTACATTCTAAAAAAATAATTGGCTACGCTTTCGGTAAAAGAATGACTAATGATTTAGTTGTTAAATCCTTGAAAAATGCTTATTGCAGCCAATCTCCTGATAAAGATAAGCAACTAATATTTCATAGCGATTTAGGATCTCAATACACTAGTAATGATTTAAAGGAGCTATGTAAAAACTTTAATATTACACAATCATTTAGTAATAAAGGTTGTCCATATGACAATACTTGTATAGAATCTTTCCATTCCTCAATAAAAAAAGAAGAAATTTATAGAAATACATACCGTACCTTCGAAGAAGCTAATAAAGCTATTTTTAAATATATTGAAGGATGGTATAACAGAAAAAGGCTACACTCTTCTATTAATTACATGACTCCAGATCAATGTGAATCATTAGCTAGAAATGCAGCATAAACATAAAAAAGTTTGACTTTTTGTATCCAAGATATTGACATAAGACCAATCTTTATATATAGATCTTAATAGCAACTTTTAATCAATTCCTACCATCTTGCTTCTATACTCCATAAGTACAGTATCACTCCATTTACCATTACTAAGTTTAGCTATCCTTTCTCTTATTCCAATTATCCTAAAACCACAATTTTTATGAAGCTTTATGCTTCCTATATTTTCTCTTATAATTGAAGAATAAAAACTCCATACTCCCTCTGCTTCAGAAACTTTTATAACTTCAGTCATTAGAGCTTTTCCAATTCCTTCTTTCCTATGCTTTTCAGATATGTATATACTTACTTCAACCACACCTGAATAAACACTTCTGCTTGATGTAGGGCTTAATGCCACCCATCCTAAAACTTCATTTTCACTTACAGCTACAAGTCTGCCAAAGTTTAAGTGATATTTATCCCACTCTTCAAAAGATGGAATTTTAGTCTGAAAAGTAGCAATTCCTGTTCTTATATCTTGAACATAAATCTTACTTACTTCATTCCAGTAATCTTTAGTCATATTAATTATTTCATAATCCATATCTCACCCTCCTTTTTCTATTCTTTCATGTATACTTGTATTATATTCCTATTATAATAAGCAGTTCAACTTAATAAGTTTATATTCGCTTTCAAATTTTTACACATAAAAATACCAGCTAATTAAATTCAAAGGTATGTTATTAAAGAACTTTTCCTAAAAAATTATATAATAAAAAGAGGGTTCAAAAATTAAAATACTTGAATTGAATCTTTACCAAAAAGCTCTTTTATAATAGGATCAAAAATGTTAAGGAAATAAAATATATGATAATGAAGTTATTAATAGAGGTATTTTTAAATATATTAAAGGATGGTATAACAGAAAAAGACTACACTCTTCTATTAATTACATGACTCCAAATCAATGTGAATTATTAGCTAGAAGTGCAGCATAAAAAAGTTTGACTTTTTGTGTCCAAGATATTTACATAAGATCATATTATAGTCATACTATAGTAATTATAAAATACTTTTATTTATTGTTTTTTTTAATAAGTAAAAAATAAAATATTAATTTATATAAGTATTAATTTACAAAATAATTAAAAAGCCCCTTAGAATTAAATCTAAAGGACTAAATTTTAGTACTTTTTATAAATAAATACTATTAACCAACTTAAAATACTCAATGTAATTATTACCATAAACGGTTCTGAAAATAAAGACCCTATTATTATAAATACAAATGGGAAAATTATAGTTAATTGCATTATAAAGTGTATTTTTTTATTTTATGTCTGTTTTCTTCTTTTAAGTTATATCGAATCATTTTTATTGAATATAGTATAGCAATTATAGATAAAACAGTTAATAAACATGAAACCATATAACCCTCCTATTTAATTTCCACTTCTTGGATTTATATTGACTTTAAAATCAACATCATATTAACATATACTCATTGTCTTTTTTTGCAAAAATTAGTATTATGACACATTATTTTTTTCTCCCTAAAGATACCCAAAGTAACAAAAAACATTTTTCAGGAAAATAATCCCCAAAGAAGATATAATAAAAGCTACAACCATTGATATTTCTAGGTTGTAGCTTTTTATTGGTATCCCCAGTAGGAATCGAACCTACATCTGTCCCTTAGGAGGGGACTGTTCTATCCATTTAACTATGAGGACTTGAATTATGAAATTATATATTAAATTTTATTATAGTTATTATCCATTGTCAAGTAATGCTATTTATACAATCCATCTCCACAAAGTTCATTTAAAATATCATCTTTTATTAATGTTGGTATTTTAATATAAAGGCGAATCTGACATTGGAATTTACTTTTTAGAATCCTTAAGTGAGAAACCAAAAATAAGTATCCAAATTTTATATTTGGCTAAACAAACTTTCACCCATTACAAAATTTAATTTTAAAAACACATTAATCAAGCTATTATTAATATATGTTGAGATATGCAATATGTAAAGTTGGCATTGCAATTGGACTTTGAGAATACTTAAGTGAGAATCTAAAAGTAAGTGTCCAAATTTTACATTTGGCTACACGAACTTTCACACAGTGCATTTTATATTTAGCTTTTCGAACTTACTCAGCGAAGTCGAGTTTCCTTTTAATATTCTCACATTTACTGCTTGTCTCNNCAAGCTAAAATGGGACTATACTCATTTTCGCATTCCAACCAAGTTAAATTACTAAAAACATTACTTTATATTAATGTTGGTATTTTAATATAAAGGCGAATCTGACATTGGAATTTACTTTTTAGAATCCTTAATAAAGATTTGTTGGATTAATTGCTTGTCACAATGTTTCATTGGGAACACGCATTAATTAGACTAAGCTTTATTCTAGTATTCTTAAAGTAAATTCCTTAGCTCAGTGAGCTTTATATTAAAATATTCAACATATTATTTAAGTTTTTTACTAAGTTCTAAATAGCTATCTTCTACTTCTTCTAATGGTAAGTTTCCTTTGATTAATTCTTCTTCTGGCTTTTGTTTTAATTTATTATAAAATTCTAATCCCATTTCTATATTATTTTTATCATTATTACTTTTATCTATAATATAAAACAACATATCTTCTGCTTTATCTAACTTATTCATTAATTCGTAAAACTTAAAAATTTGCATATCACTTTCTAATGGAACATCATATTCTCTTAATTCATTTATTAAACATTCTATATCTTTAATATACTTATCACTATTAATCTCTTCTTCATCATATATTTCATAAAAAGCTTGTAGTGATTTTAAATAATAATTTAACATCATTGATTCATCGTTGTCTTTTAAGCAAATCTTTCCTTGTAATTGTAATAATTCTCCCAGTGCAATATATTTTCCTAAATTATAAGAAGCATCTTTACTAATTATTTCCCTAACACTATTAAATGATAAGGTATCAATAGCATTAATATCTAATCCTACTAAATTTCTAAGCTGATTATTTACTGCAATTTTAGCCTTTGTTATTTCCTCATTTATTAAATTTTTATTTACTTCTTCTTTTATTAAATCTAAGCTATTTTCCATCTCTTTCATATAATCATTTTTAAACATTAATCTCTCACTTCCCAATAACTAATATTCGAATTTAAATACCTTATTAACTTTCTTCCTTACTAAGTCTACTATTTTAGTAATTAATGGAGCTGATAATATTATTACTACTAAAGATATTATCCAATGTCTTAATTTTAATTTTTCTAATGTGAAAATAATTCTTCCTATTGGAGTAATAAACGCAAGTATAACTATTCCAAACATCAAAACTACTAAACAAAATTTAAATGTTGTTAAAGGTCTTGATACTTTAAGTAAAATAATCATACTAACACCTGAAAACATAAGTAATGCTAAAGTTCTACTGTACTCTATGGAAGCTCCTATATAAAATGAACTTATAAATGTTAATGTTGTAAACAATGCTAAGAATATACCATTGGGAATACTCACAGTTAAAATTCTATGTAAAAACCCTTTCTTTACTCCACCTTCATTAGGAAGTAATGCTAAGAAAAATGCTGGAATACCAATTGCACAACTTCCCACTAATGACATTTGTATTGGTAAAACTGGGAATGGTAAAAATAACAATGAAAAAACTAAAGCTAATATTATAGAGTATACTGTTTTTGATAAAAATAGTTCAGCAACTCTTTCTAAATTATTTATTTGTTTTCTTCCTTCTTCAACAACCTTAGGTAACGCTGAAAAATCTGATTTTAACAATACTAACTGTGCCACTGCTTTAGTTGCATCTGATCCATTTGCCATAGCTATTCCACAATCTGACTCTTTTAACGCAAGTACATCATTTACTCCATCACCAGTCATAGCAACTGTATGACCTAACTTTTGAAGTGATTTAACTATTCTCTTCTTTTGATGAGGCGTTACTCTTCCAAAAACAGTGTTATTTTTAATCATTTCATTAAATTTTTCTTCATTTTCCGGAAGATTTCTAGCATCTATTGAATTTTCCCATCCATTTACTCCTGCTTTTTTAGCAACAGTTGAAACTGTCAATGGATTATCACCTGATATTATTTTTACTTCTACATCTTGTTTATTAAAATAATCTAATACATCTGGTGCTTGTTCTCTGATTATGTCTTCTATTAATATTAAAGCTACAGCTTCAATCTCTCCACTTAATTTATAATTAAGTTTATTGTTCTTAACCTTAGCTAAAAGTAATACTCTTCTTCCTTTCGCTGCTTCTTCATCTACTAATGATTTAATACTACTATATTCTTTATTTAATATAATTTCTGGTGCTCCTATTACCCACGTACCTAAATTTTCAAAGGTAGCACCGCCCCACTTTCTTTTAGAGGAAAATACTATCTTATTTGTGCATTTTAAATCATTATTAAAATCTTTATATATTTCTAAGATGGCTTTTTGAGTTGCATTATTACTAGGTAAATTGTATGTAAGTGCTGCTAATACTGTATCTATTTCTCCTGATTTAATATCACTAATATTTTTTATGTCAACTAATTTTAAATTTCCTTCTGTTAATGTTCCTGTTTTATCTAAACATAATACATCAACTCTTGCTAAAACTTCTGTTGAACATAATTCTTGAACTAGTGTATCATATTTAGCTAGTTTAACTATTGCAACTATGAATGTAGCACTTGTTAAAAGAACCAATCCTTCTGGAATCATACCTATAATTCCAGCTACAGTTCCAATTGATGCTTGTTGCCATGTTACATTATTTATCATAAGTTGAGTTACTGTAAGTAAAATTGATAACGGAATTATTATCCATATTATTACTCTAAATATTTTATTTATAGCATTTTGTAATTCTGAATTTATTAATTTAAATTTCTTAGCCTCTTCTGCAAGTCTAGATGCATATGTTTCTTTTCCAACATTAGTTACTTTAGCATACGCTTCTCCAGCTACAACAAAACTTCCAGAAAATAATTTATCATCACTATATTTTATAATAGAATCAGATTCTCCAGTTAACATAGATTCGTCAACCTCTAGTTCTACTGATGAAATAACTTCACAATCTGCTAGTATTTGCGCTCCTGTATCCAAATACAATATATCATCTAAAACAATTTTTTCTAAAGGTATTTTTTTTACCTCTCCATTTCTTAGAACATTAGCATAAGCTTCATTTATAACAGATAATTTTTCTAATGTTTTTTTAGCTCTAAGTTCTTGTGCTATACCAATTAAAGTATTAACTAATATAACTCCTGCAAATATTGAATTTTTAGGTGATCCAGCTATTATAACTACTATTGCTAATATTAAATTTATAGTATTAAAACTAGTGAATAAATTAGCTCTAATTATTTGCCATAATGTTCTTGATGGAGCTTTCGGAATATAATTAACTTTTCCTTCAGCAATTCTTTCAGTTACTTCTTTATCACTAAGGCCTATAAGATCATTGTTTTTCTCTAGTGCATCTGTATCCATTTGATCCTCCTCTGCTTTATTTATCTTCATTTTATTTATCGTAATTTTTTTAAATAATTAACAATATTTTATCTACTATAATAATTATATCCTTTTTTATATTATTTTCCTTTAATTTTATATTAAAATAATTTTAAATATATCTTATTATTGGTTTTAAAATTATTATTTTAGGGCTAGAATTAAATTTGTGTGCTTATCCTTTAAGTATTTGCTGCTATCTTTTAAATAATGCATTTTTATAATATACTATATTTATGTAGTAATTAAAATTAAGGATGTGTAAACATGATAAGAACAATAACATTTTCTATAGCCATAATTTTTAGTTTATTATTTGTATCTATGAATAAATTTAAAATTAAATCCTTAGAAAATAAGGGGAATTTAGAAGAAAAAAAAGAATTTATTCATAAAGTTACTTCTAAGTGGGCAAGATTTGTAATGAAAGCTTGTGGTGCAAGAATTAATGTGGTAGGATTAGAAAATATACCTAAAGATGAGACTATATTATTTGTATCTAATCATCAAAGTAATTTTGATATTCCATTATTACTGAGTTCTATTGATGTCCCAAAAGGCTTTATCGCAAAAAAAGAATTAGAAACTGTTCCATTTATTAGTACATGGATGAAATACATAAATTGCGTTTTCATGGATAGAAAAAACTTAAGGAAGTCTGCTGAAGCAATAGTTCAAGGAATTAGCATACTTAAAACTGGCTATTCTATGGTTATATTTCCAGAAGGTACTAGAAGTAAAGGAAAAGAAATTGGTGACTTTAAAGCTGGTAGCTTTAAATTAGCTTTAAAATCAAAATGCATTATAGTTCCTCTTACTATTAATGGAACTTACAAATTATTAGAGCAAACCAATAGAATAAAGCCTGCAAATGTAGAGCTTGTAGTACATGCACCAATTTATACAAAAGATTTAACAAAGGAAGAACAAGATGAACTTCCAAGTAAAGTTAGATCAATAGTATGTAGTAAATATAAAGATAATTAGCAATTTCAAGATTTATAAATTTCAAAATTTGTAAATTTTTTAGATTTGACATTATATAAACTACTCTGTTAAACTTATTTTATTTGACTTATGTAAATTAAGTAATATAAAGTAACCAATTTTAGATAAAAGAAACGAGGATATTTAATGAACGATAACAAATTTTATTCTTTAGGTCTTAAAGACACAATTGTAAAAGCAATAGAGGATTTAGGATTTAATACCCCTTCTCAAATACAAGAAGAAAGTATACCTGTAACACTAGAAGGTTTTGACTTAATTGGTCAAGCACAAACTGGTACAGGAAAAACTGCTGCGTATGGTTGTCCTATACTTAGCAGATTAAATGACACGAACGGAATTAAAGCACTTATTTTAGCTCCTACAAGAGAGCTTGCTGTACAAGTAAATGATGAACTTAAAAAGCTTTCAAAATATGAAAAAGCAAATGTATTACCTGTTTATGGTGGAGAGTCTATCGATAGACAAATCAAAGCCTTAAGAAGAGATAACATTGATATTGTTGTTGGAACTCCTGGAAGAGTGTTAGACCTTATAAACAGAAAAATACTTAAATTAAATACAGTAGATTTCCTAGTATTAGATGAAGCTGACGAAATGCTTAATATGGGATTCATCGAAGATATTGAAACTATAATAAGTAATACTCCTGCTGAAAGACAAACTTTATTATTCTCTGCTACTATGCCTGCTCCAATAGCAAAATTAGCTAAGAATTACATGAAAGCAGATGCTAAGCACGTAGCAATAAAGAGAAGTTCACTTACAGTATCTAAAATAGAACAAAACTATTTTATGATTAACAATAAACATAGACTTGAAGCACTTTGTAGATTATTAGATTTAGATAATCCTTCTTCTGCTATAATATTCTGTCGAACTAAGAGAGGTGTTGACGAATTAGTTGAAGAACTTCAAGGTAAAGGATATGTAGTTGAGGGTATGCATGGAGATATGTCTCAAGTTCATAGATTAACTACTTTAAAGAAATTTAAAGATGGTTCATTAAACTTATTAATCGCAACTGATGTAGCTGCTAGAGGTATTGACGTTGACGGTATTACACATGTAATAAATTATGATTTACCACAAGATGTAGAATCATATGTTCATAGAATAGGAAGAACTGGTAGAGCAAATAGAACTGGTACTGCATATTCTTTAGTAACTCCAAAAGAATTAGGTATGCTTAAACAAATTCAAAGAGTAACTAAAAGTACAATAACAGAAAAATCTGTTCCAACAGCTAATGAAATACATAGTAGAAAATTCACTAATATAGTTAATGAAATTAAAGAAACTATTGATAGTGGTGATTTTAGCACATTTGTTCCAAGTGCTATAGAATTAAATGAAGCTTATGATCCAATTTCTATAATAGCATCTTTAATGAAAATAAAATTCGAAAATGAAAGCAGTTTTGAATATAATACTGATACATTAGATGCACCTAGTGCTTCAAAAAATGATGTACGTTTATTCTTCTCTGTTGGAAAGAAAGATGGTTTAACTCCAAAAATCTTAATAAACTACATAAAAGATCAAAGTAGAGTAAGACCTGCTGCTATTGGTAAAATAGATCTTATGGATAATTTCTCATTTGTGACTATAGATGAAGATGTTTCTTCTAAAGTATTAGAGAAATGTATCGGCGGTAAAATAAATAGAAAAAAAGTTAATGTTGAAGTAGCTAATAAAAGAAAATAATATTTAGAACTTTTATAAAATTAGGGAAGATTTAATCTTCCCTAATTTTAATTTTCTATATAGTTTTTAACATCTATTATTTTAGAGTCTTCACTTAATGCATATTTTTTAGGCATAGATATTTTAAGTACTCCATTTTCTAATATTTTCATAATTTTACTTTCGTCTATAGATTCTATCTTATCAAATTCTTTTCTATAATTTTTCTTTACCATATAATTTGATGAAAGCATCCCTATATGTTGTGATACTTTTTCCATCTTATTTAAATTTATTGATAACTTTCCGGGATTATATTGTATACTGGTTTGTCTTAAATCTACTCCATTCAACTCAATAGTCAATATATACATATCATTATATTCTTCTAATTTTATGAATTCAGCTACATCTTCATTTTGTAAATCTTCTGATTCTTGAGAATATTCTTCTTCATATTCTTGATCTAATTCATTTATTAAACCTGATAAGTCTATATCATCAAAAAAAGATCCTATCATATTTCCCAAATTTCCTATATTTATAGTTCCCCCAAATTTAAATGGAAACATTCTAAACATCTATATACTCCTTAATAATTACTCTAATTCATATTATTAAAAATAATTTTAAATGTTAAATTTTATTTCTTGCTATTCAATGTCTTCTTAAAAAATTCTATATCATTTAAGGTTTGTTCTCTTAATGAATTATCTAATCCACCTCTACCTAATCTATCGCATAATGATACTAGTGCTATATCATCTACACTGACATCTTTTAGAATGCCTTCAACATCTTGAAATTTGGTATTTTTAATAACAAATAAACTCTGCATATGCCATCTTATTAATTTTCTAACATATGTTATAAATTCCTGACTCTCATTAAAATAATTTAAAAATTCTTCTGCCATTTCTGCTCCAACTTTATCATGATCATATGAAGTCAATCTTCCTTTTCTCATTTTAGTAGTAGGCTTTTTTCCTATATCATGTAATAATAAAGCCCACATAAATATTCTCTTATCATTACTTATTTTACGTCTTTTAGCACCTTCATCAACTACCATCATTGTATGTATAAATACATTTCCTTCTGGATGATACTTTGGATTTTGAGGTACTTCTTTTAAATCTTTAATCATTGATAGTGGATATTTATCAAAACTACCTTTATGCAATGCTTCATTTAAAAATAAAGATGGTTTTTCATCATTAAGTAAATGATTCTCTATCTCTAAAAATATCTTTTTCTCTTCCATTTTATTATTATCTCCTATACGTATGGTTCTACTAAGAATCTTTAATAAAGTTAGTATTCCTAAAAAACATCTTTATTATGATTTTTTATTTTTAGTATTCTTAAGTGAGAGTCGGAATTTTATATTTCGCTCCTCGAACTTACTCAGCGACTATCAGAAGTCGAGTTTCCTTTTTACATTTCGTCCACAAGCTTTATACTATAATATCAACACTCTATTAAAACAGTTCTAATGTATTTATTATAAGTTTCTTTATTTCTTTATGTTTATTAGGCATATCATCTTTAGTATTAATTAATTTAATTAAACTAATTAAATCAACTAGCTTAGATATTTTATACCATTCATCAATTAATCTATCATCTGAATATTTATTATACTGTTTTTCAAATATTTTAATTAAATCATTATCAAAATACTCCTCATATCTAAATAATTCACCTATATCTATCAATGGATTTCCTGCCATAGAAAATTCCCAATCTATTATTGCAGATATTTTATTATCTTTTACAAGTATATTAGTTCCTTGAAAATCACCATGAATTAAAGATATATTTTTATCTAATTCTAATAACATTTCTTTATTAGCATTTACTATATAATTTATTTTCTTAACTATATTATCACCTAATCTATTTTTAAAATTTATCCCCATATTTTCTTCATACCATGTATATAGCGGGGATAACTTGTGGATTATATTTAAGTTTTTATCTAGTTTTCCACATTCTTTATATTTAAATTTATGTATCTTTGCTAATGTCATAGCTAATTCTTCTATTAAATTTTTATCAATTTTAGATCCACCTCTAATTGCCTTACCTAAATTAACCCCATCTATATATTCATAAATACCAAAAATCTTATTTTTTATAATATTACTACTAGATATTAAATAAACTCTTTGTACTAAAATATCATTTTTAAGTAGATTTAATAAATTATTTTCCCTTTCATAATAGCAATCACACTCAGGAAATATTTTAAGTATATATTTATTTCTATTATTAGTTTCTAATACATAATTACTGCTTCTACACCCTTCGTTAATAGGATCTATACTCTCTACCTCTTCATTTAATAAAGTTTTCTTAAAAAGCTTATTAGCTATATCTAAATCTATATAAAAAAAAGGTAACGACCTCTCCCAATTATATTCCATAAAGTTTCCTCCATATTCTTAAGTCAATTGTTCAGTCCAGCTTTACTTATCCCTTTAATACTCAGCTAAAACACAGCCTTTATTTAAATTAAATTTTAAAATCACCGTACTAAATTTAATTATAATAGAAAAAGAGATTTAAAGAAAAATTTTCTTTAAATCTCTTTCATTACTTGGGTTAATTATAAACTAAATTATCTTAGTTGAAAAGATTCACAATCTGTACATTCTACTTGTTTTGGATGTGATTCATGTGTACCTACATTAATTTGATCTAACGTACAATAATTTTGTGACTCATTATGATATTTGCATGATGCAACTGAACATTTTATACTTGGATTTTTATTCATATTCTTCACTCCCTATAATTTGTTACAAGAATATTATGTGCTTTATATGTTTTTTTATACTTTTATTAAATTCAAAAATTTGATTCTGTTTTAAATGACATACAAAAATCTTAATACTTAATTAATGTATATTTTATCAAATTTACACATATAAAAATTCTAGTCATATAATATTTAGTGTTAAAATTATTTTTATTTAGGAGTTGATGAACTTGGCTGGAAAAATTTTAAATTATTTTGCTTCTGCTAATACTTCAAAAGGGTTTTGTAACTTATTTTCATCTAATTTAGATAACTTAGATAAAATATATATTCTAAAAGGTGGACCTGGCTGTGGAAAATCTACACTTATAAAATCTATTGGAGATGAATGGTGCAATAAAGGTTATGATATAGAATTCATTCACTGTTCTTCTGATAATGATTCTCTTGATGGAGTAATAATACCAAAAATTAAAGTAGCAATAGTTGATGGAACTGCTCCTCATGTTATAGAACCTACTGCTCCTGGTGCTATTGAAGAGTATGTTAACTTAGGCGTTGCTTGGGATACTAATAAATTAAAAGAACATACAAAAGATATACTAAAAATTAAAAAGCATATTTCATCTTGTTATAATAATGCTTATAAACTATTTGAAAAAGCCCTTGTAATACATGATGATTGGGAAAAAATATACATTGAAAATATGGATTTTAAAAAAGCAAATGAACTAACAGCAGATGTTATAAAAAAACTTATAGGAAATACTAAATTCAACAAAACTGCTGTAATAAAAGATAGATTTTTAGGTGGATCTACACCTAAAGGCCCCGTTAATTTTGTTGAAAACTTAACTGAGAACGTTTCTAATAGATATTTTGTAAAAGGAAGACCTGGGTCTGGAAAATCTACACTATTAAAAAAATTAGTAAAAGAATGTAAGTTAAGAGGAATTGATGCTGAAGTATATCATTGTGGATTTGATCCAGATAGCCTAGATATGGTTATAATGAGAGAATTAGACGTATGCATCTTTGATTCAACTGCTCCACATGAATATTTTCCAACTAAAGAAAATGATTTTGTAATAGATATGTATACAGAACTAATAACTCCAGGTACTGATGAAAAATATGCTAATAACTTATCTGTTATTCAATCAAAATATAAAGAAGCAATTTCAAAAGCTACCCTATATCTTGCAAAAGCTAAATCTTATCATGATGATTTAGAAAAGATATATATTAATACAATTGATTTTAATAAAATTGATGATATAAAGCAAAGTTTAGTTGATTTAATAAAAACTTTTGAATAAACACAAAATCTATCAAATCAATTAAAAATATCAAATAATTTATGTAAATTAAGTATTTGATTTTAAATATAACTGGAATTTAACTTTCCAGTTATATTTAAAATTTCCTTGTGGAATACTAAAATTATGATTTAAATTATTCTCTACATTTTTTGATAACAAAAAAGTTCTTTATAACTATGCCTATTCTATTATCTTATTAAAAGAAAAAAATCATATGTAGACATTATTCTACACATGATTTTTAATTTACATTGAAAATTCTATAAATATTTACTTAAATGCTTGTTCAATTTCTTCTATCATTGTTAATGTTGTATTTATTCCACCAGTTGCTATATACCATACATTAGCATCTAAATATACTATATTATTATTTTTGTATGCATTCGTACTTTTTACTAATTCATTATCTAAAAGGGCTTTAGCAGATATTTGTCCTCCAGTTACTGCACTTCTATCTACTACGAAAAGATAATCTGGATTCTTTTCAACAAGATATTCAAATGAAGCCTTTTGTCCATGAGTAGATGATTCAATATCACTATCTACTGGCGCAACACCAAAGTTTTGATGAATTATTCCAAATCTTGATTCTTTACCATATACACTAAAACTTCCATCATTAGCTAATATTATTAATCCATTCTTTTGACTTTCACTTGTCTTTTTATTTAATTCTGCAATTTTAGAATTTATTCCTTGAAGTTTTTTATTAATTTCACCTTCTTTATCAAATATTTGACCTAAAGTATTCATATTGTTAGTAAATGACTCCATATAACTTTCATTTTCTATTCCTAAGTATATTGTTGGAGCTATCTTACTAAATTCATCATAACTTTCTTCTTGTCTACCTGATATTATAATTAAATCTGGCTTTGCTTCATGTACTTTTTCAAAATTTGGCTCTTTTATTCCACCAACATTTATGTACTGGTCAGAACTATATTTGTCTAAATAAGAAGGTATTCCATCTTTAGGTACTCCTACCACATTAATTCCTAATGCATCTAAAGAATCTAGTACACCATAATCAAATACTACTACTCTTTTTGGATTTTTAGTTACTTCAGTTTCACCTAATTTATGTGTAATTGTTATTTTCTCATTATTATCATTACTACCTTTTCCTACAAACTTAGTAGCTTCTACTATTCCAAAAAGTCCTACTATTATTGCTACTACTATTATTATTGTTTTTTTACTTATTTTTTTCATTTTTTTCCTCCTATATTTTTCATTTATTATTGTTTTTACTTATTTTTCTTCCTAAATTTAATATCTAAGCTATACGACTCCATAATTAATATTCTATTCTTTAATGATAATCTAATAGTAATTAATACTAATTTGCGTCTAATAGTCTACCTAGTAACTAAAAAATAGATTCTGTTCAATTAGATATACACTTTATACTCTTCAGACAGCTCTGTAATGATCTTTAATCTATTATTATCAAAGAATATACGTTAATTAATATGGATCACTTTAATAGCCTGTCTAGTGCCTTAAAACGTAGATTAAAAATACACACATATTGGTCTATTATCTATATTTGTAACATTAAAATTCATTTCATATATGCTTTCTAAAATCTCCTTATTTATTATTTCACTTGTTTTTCCTTGATTAACTACTTTTCCATCTTTTAAAGCTACTATATAGTCAGAGTAACATGATGCAAAATTTATATCATGAATAACTATTATGACAGTTTTACTCTTTTCATTGACTAATCTCTTTAAAATTTTCATAATCTCAACTGAATGTTTCATATCTAAATTATTAAGTGGTTCATCTAAAAGTATATATTTAGTATTTTGAGCTATAACCATAGCTATATAAGCTCTTTGCCTTTGTCCTCCACTTAATTCATCTAAATATCTATCTTGCAAATCAGTAAGTTCCATATAATTAATAGCTTCATCAACAAAAGCTTTATCTTCACTCGTTAAATTTCCACCACAATAAGGAAATCTTCCAAATGTAACTAGCTCTCTAACTGTAATTCTTATGTTTATATTATTGTTTTGTTTCAATATGGATATTGTTTTTGATAAATCTTTATCTTGCCATGTAGATAGCTCTTTAGCATCAATTACGACATCGCCACTGTCTTTTTTAGCAAGTCTACTTATCATTGATAGTAATGTACTCTTACCTGCCCCATTAGGCCCAATAAATGATATTATCTGATTTTCATGTAAATCTAAAGAGACATTATCTACTACTTTTTTTTCACCATATTTTTTAGTTATATTTTTTACTGTTATCATACACTTCTCTCCTTTAGTAAAAGGTATATGAAATAAATTCCTCCAACAAAATTTATAATTACACTTACTGTTGTTCCAAAATTCATATATCTCTCAACTATTAATTGTCCTCCAATTAAAGCAACTATACTTATAAGAATTGATGCACTAAATAAGTGTTTATGCTTATAAGTAGGTAACATCTGCCTCGCTATATTTACTACTAAAAGTCCTAAAAATGTTATTGGCCCAACTAATGCCGTAGCTACTGATACAAGTATTGCTACACAAATAAGCATCTTTTTTACAATATTATCGTAATCTACCCCTAAATTAATAGAATGTTCTCTTCCTAATAGCATTACATCTAAAGTATCTAAATGTTCATAAACATATGCAAATACAAGAACTACTATTATAAGAGATATAAAAAGTACATTTGTATTTACATTATTAAAACTTGCAAACATTTTATTTTGTAAAGTTTGAAACTCATTAGGATCAATAACTACCTGCATAAAAGATGTTAAACTCTCAAATAATGTTCCAAATACAAGCCCTACAAGAAGTAAAAAGAATATATTTTTACTTCCCTTCTTAAATAAGAACTTATACAAAATTCCTGTAAAACAGAGCATTGTTATAAGTGATAAGAAGAAATTTAATTTTTTATCAGTCAAAAATAAATTGCTAGATCCAAATAAAAACACTATTATTGTTTGAATTAACATATATAATGAATCAAGTCCAATAACACTAGGTGTTAATATATGATTCTGACTTATAGTTTGAAATATCACAGAAGAAAATGCTATAGATGCTCCTGTTAAAACTATTGCTATAACTTTAGGAATCCTTCTTGACAGTGCATATGAAAGATTATTTGAATTTAATCCTATTACTACAAACAATACACAAAGTATTATTGCTGAAAAACTAAGTATTAATAATTTCTTATTATGCCTCATGACCAGACCTCCTAAATATTAAGTAAAGGAATGCTATACTACCTATTACCCCTACTGTTAAGCTTATTGATATTTCATATGGATAGATAATCAGTCTTCCTAAAATATCACATATTAATAAAAAGATAGGTCCTATTAAGGCTGTAAGTCCTAATACATTTTTTAAATTATCTCCATAATACATAGTCACTATATTAGGCACTATAATACCTAAGAATGGTATTGCTCCTATTGTTATAACTACCACTGATGAGATTAAGGCCACTATTACCAGTCCTAAATTAACAACACGATTATACTTTATTCCTAAATTTGTACAAAAGTCCTCTCCCATTCCAGCGATAGTAAACTTATTAGCATATATAGCTGCTATTATTACAAGAGGTATACTTATATATAATAGTTCATATTTCCCTTTCATGATTAATGAGAAATCGCCTTCCATCCATGAATTTATATTTTGAACAAGATCATACCTATAAGAGAAAAACATAGTTATTGAACCAACTATTTTTCCAAGCATCATACCTATAAGAGGTATAAAAACTATATTTTTAATCTTTATTTTCTTTTGTATTTGCATAAATAAAAGTGTTCCAAGTATTGAAAATGTAAATGATAAAAGCATTTTATTCATCATAGTTGCCTGTGGAAATATAAGCATACATACTAATATTCCTAATTTAGCAAAATCTATTGTTCCAGCAGTTGTAGGTGAAACAAATTTATTCCTACTTATCTGCTGCATTATAAGTCCACTTATACTCATTCCAATTCCAGCAAAGATTATACTTATAAGCCTTGGTAATCTACCAATTAACATAAGGTTTATTTTTTCACTATCTAAACTAATAATATCTGATAATGATATGTCACTTACTCCAATAAATAATGAAGCTATTGACAGTATTACCAACAATATTAACAAGTATATTTTTTTCATTTTTCCTCCATATGTAATATAATTAAATTATATTTTTATAATTTAATGTTTTCTTTTGTATAATTTATATTTTTAATGTTTTAATTTTAAATATGGTTATCTTTTTAAAATTAATAATCATTCTCAATTAGTATACATTTTTATTTAGTTCATGTCTTAAAGTATATATATTTTTTTTAAACTATATTTGTATAATAAAGGAGGATCATTTGGAAACTAAAGAAAAAAACTTATTGTTTATCATTGAAAACTTTTATTTATGTACATCGATGCCAATAAAAGTTGTAGATTCTATTGGAAAAATCATTTTATCAAAAGGTAATGTTGAAGATTCTAATGAAGATTTTATATGTAAACATATAATAAATTTAATATATGAAAAACAAAATCTAAAAAACAATTTTCAGATAGTAGAATATATTGATTTGAATTTTGCTATTTGTCCATATTTATTTAATGATGATAATTTCTTTTTTATTTTAGGACCTTTTAATAAAGAAAAAATTGAGAATTCAAAGTTTATCTATAGACCATTACACTGTATACCTCATCTCATACAGTTACTATATAATTTTGATAATAATAAAATATCAAATAAACATAATAATAAGCATATCTATAAACATGAGTATATAATAAATAAAATATATAGTTTTCATATAAAAAGAGCCTTAGAATATATACATGAAAACTATAAAAAAAATATTACTTTAGATGACATAGTCTCTCATGTAAATATAAATAAAAGCTATTTTTGTAGTTTATTTAAAAAAGAAATCGGTAAAACTTGTACACAATATATAAATTCTTTAAGAATAAAAGAAAGTGAAGAGTTATTGCTTAATACAGAAATGTCATTACTAGATATATCTCTAACTGTAGGTTTTAATAATCAAAACTACTATAATAATTTATTTAAAAAAGAACATCGCATTTCTCCTCTTCAATTTAAGAATAAATATTTTAGTTAACAATCTATTTTTACAAAGTGTTGATATATTCGTAAGTAAGTGGGTTAAGTATTTGAACTTAGTAATGCTAAAAATTTAATTCCAATGGTAATTTGCCTATTTAATATATAAGCACATATTTAAAACATAAAAAAATAATCATTTAAATTAAAAACCGTCATAGATAATAATTTTATAATTATTTTCTATGACGGTTTTTATATACTATAATCTAATATATTTGTTGAAATTAAAGATTGCTATTTTAGTATATCATTATGTTATACTTTACTTTTTAAATCTCATTTAATCTAATTATGTATAATATAGATCTATTTTAAAAATTTAACTTACAAAACTAGATATATTTTTTATATATCCACTTGCTACAGTTATAGCTTCTCTTTTAGTGTTGTATATATTTTCTTCACCAATTGCATCTGAAATTCCCATATTTCCTAAAACATTTCTTGGTTGTTCTTGAACATGTGTTATTAAAAGTTTTATTTTATTTTTTCTGCAATGTTTAAGTAGTTTACCTAATGCCTCTATTGCTGAAGCATCTATTGCATAACTATGTCTCATATCTAATATAAGAACTTCTGCCGTTGATTTAACAGCATTAACTTTAATTAAGAAATCTTGTACAATTCCAAAGAACAATGGTCCATCAACTTGATAAACAAGTATCTTTCCATCAGCTTCTTTTAACATATCTAAAACTTCTTCATCAAATACCTCTTCATCTACTAAATCTCTAATAGCAGTTGTTTCAGATACTCTCTTCATAAATAAAAACATAGCCATAAGCATTCCAAATCCAATAGCTACTACTAAGTCAAACACTATAGTGAAGAAGAACGTTATAACTAATACAATAACATCACTCTTAGGTGCTTTTAATAATGACTTAAATGTTCTCCATTCACTCATATTATAAGATACAACAGCTAATATTGCTGCAAGAGATGTCATAGGTATTAATTTAGCAATTGGCATTAAAATTAGCATAATAGCTAGTAATGTTACAGCATGTACAATACCTGAAATTGGACTTCTTCCTCCATTTTTAACATTTGCTGCTGTTCTTGCTATAGCTCCTGTTGCTGGTATTCCACCAAATAATCCTGATACAATATTACCTATACCTTGTGCAACAAGCTCCATATTAGAATCATGAGTATCTCCTATCATGCCATCAGCTACTACTGCTGATAATAACGATTCTAATCCAGCTAATATAGCAATTGTCATCGCTGGTGCAAATAATTGATTTATTGTGCTTATACTTAATTTAGGTAACATTGGCATCGGTATTGAAGATGATAATGTACTAAATCTATCACCTATAGTTTCTACTGGTAATTTAAAAGCCATTACTAGTACAGTAGATACAATTAACGCCACCAATGAACCTGGTATTGTTTTATTAACTTTTGGCCATAAAGCAATAATAAGTACGCATAATATACCTATTAATAATGTTGAAGTACTTAATGTATTCATATGTGAAAAATAACTTTGCCATTTTGGAATAAATTCTGCTGGAACATTATCTATTGTTAATCCAAAAAAGTCTTTTATTTGAGTGGATAATAAGGTTACTGCTATACCACTAGTAAAACCTACAGTTATTGTTTGAGGTATGTATTTAATTACTGTTCCAAATTTTAACAATCCCATTATAACTAGAATGATTCCTGCCATTATTGTAGCTGTAATTAATCCATCTAATCCGTACTGTTGAATAATAGAATAAATTATAATTACGAAAGCTCCAGTTGGTCCTCCGATTTGAACTTTACTTCCACCCAAAAGTGAAATTACAAAGCCTGCAAAAATTGCAGTAATAAGTCCCTTTTCAGGTGATACTCCTGATGATATCGCTAACGCTATTGATAAAGGTAAGGCTATTATAGCAACAATAATTCCTGATATAATATCTTTTGCTATCTGATTCTTAGTAATATCCTTTTGTTTTATCATTGTAAGTAGTTTAGGTAACATTATTTATATCTCCCCCTATCATATTATTTGAAACTACATTTTAGTAGTATTTTTAATTAAATTGTACGTATCAATAAAAAAACTCAACTTATTTTAAAATTGAACGCAACCCTTTTATATTACTCCTAAATATTTGAATAGTCAAAAATATTTGAGAATATAAAGAAGAAGCTTCTAATTAAATGCCACTTAACAAAAAAAATAAAACTAAAGAGATTTTATCTCCTTAATTTTATTTATTTAAAAAATATCCCCATATTTTTTACTTATTACTTATTGCTAATTGTCCTAGCCCCTTATATAAATAGTTATTTAGAAAATAACATATTATCTAATTTATTCTTAAGTTCATCTGTTATATTAATTAATGGTAATCTAACTTCATCAGAATCAATTAATCCCATGTTTTTTAAACAATATTTTAATGGAGTTGGATTAGGTTCATTAAATAATAATGGTATAACCTTGGAAATCTCTCTCCATGTTTTTAATGCTTCTTTATAATCATTTGATTTCATATCATTATATACTTTTATAAAACTTTTTGTGTTTAAGCTTGCAGATGCTAAAATTCCACCATCACCGCCAAGCGCCAATGTAGTATAAAAAAGAGCATCTTCTCCTGTTAATATTGAAAAATCATCACTTGGTCTGTTTAATAATAACTCTGAAGTTTGGCTTATATTTCCCGAGCAATCTTTTATTCCAACTATATTTTCTAGCTCTGCTAACTTATATATAGTGTCATTTTCTATATTAACTCCAGTTCTATAAGGAATATTATATATTAGTATATTTCTATCTGTAGATTCAGATATACTCTTAAAATGTTCATAAATTCCTCTTTGATTTGGTCTAGAATAATACGGTGCTACTGATAATATTCCATCAACATTATTATCTTTAGCTATTTTTAATCTTTTTATTACTTCAGATGTGTTATTTCCTCCAAGTCCTACATAAACTTTTGTTCTACCATTATTATATTCCATTGTTTTTGATAGTATTTCATTATACTCAAAAGATGATATTGTTGGGCTTTCCCCAGTAGTTCCCAATGGTATTATTCCATCTACACCTTGTTCTATATAATAATCTACCAATTTTTTATAGCAAACAAAATCAACACAATTATCTTTAAATGGTGTTACAAGTGGTATTATTATTCCTTTAATTTTCATAATTATTCCCCCTAAAAATATTGCTATAAGAAAACCCGTTATAGTAATACTATAACGGGTAGAGTTTCATTGCTAAAGCTTATAAAGATATTATTTTTTTAAATTAAAATTTAACAATAACATCTTAGTAAATCCTTGTAGCTCTCCACTTACGTGACAGTTATGCATATATTATATACATACCCAGAAATAAATTTTTGCTTGATTTATTTCTTCGGCCATTATACCTTTCCTTATTAGTCAACGTTTGCCAACTTCTAAATAAGTACTATTTATAAACAGCTCCTCTACCTTAGGTTTTCCGTATTCATTTTGACCATTATATCATTTTTAAACATTACTGTAAAGTACTTACAAGATATATTTAATATAATAATTACATTTATTGTTTTTGTTTTGTGAACTAGCAGTGCTTTCTTAGAGGTTTTATATTTAAGTTCCCCTTATTATTAAATGGAAGGACACACTATCTTTATCCCTCGTAGCTTGAACTATTTCAGGAATACATTTTTTTCTTTTATTAATATATTTAATGAACAATTCACCTTCTTGCCTGATGACAAATATCCATTGCAACTTTAGACTTATTATTTATTTTCATGTGCCTTATTGTTATAAATACATATAAACTTTATAATTATATTGTCTTAAATAATGAATTATAAGGGGATGAAATCTTATGGAATCTATAACTATGCTTGGTACTGGATCTGCTATGGTAACCAAATGCTATAATACTTGTTTCACTTTATCAAAAGATAATGAGCATTTTCTTATAGATGCAGGTGGTGGAAATACCATATTGTCAAATCTTGAAAAAGCAAACATAAATATAAATCAAATACATAATATGTTTATATCTCATAATCACAATGATCATGTGCTAGGAAGTGTGTGGGTAATTCGTTCAGTAGCAAATGGAATGTTAAATGATAAATATGATGGGATTTTTAATATTTATTGTACTAAAAAATCTATTGAGGCTATTAAAACGATTTGTTCTTATGTACTTCAAAATAAATTTTTAAAACTATTTGATGATAAAATAATATTTAATGAAATTGAAAATAATACTGAAGTTAATATATTAGGACGAAGAACAATATTTTTTGATATACATAGCACTAAAGAATTGCAGTTTGGATTCAAAACTTTTTTATCAAATGGTAAAACTTTAACTTTTCTAGGAGATGAACCATATAGAGAAGTGGTGAGAGATTTTTGTGAAAATGTAGATTATTTATTTCATGAAGCATTTTGTTTATATTCTCAAAAAGAAATCTTTAAACCATATGAAAAACATCATGCAACTGTAAAAGATGCTTGTAATAATGCTAAAATCTTAGCTGTAAAAAATGTTATACTGTATCATACTGAAGATAAAGATTTATCACATAGAAAAGAATCATATCTTAATGAAGGTAAAGAAGAGTTTAATGGAGATATATATGTTCCAGATGACTTAGAAATAATATATTTGTAAAAATATAAACGATATTAATTATAAGCTCTATTTTCAATATAACTTATAATTAATATCGTTTAACATTTCTATTATGTAATTCTATTTTTAATATTCTTATATTAAAACTTAACACTGTTTAAAAACATAATAACTTTTATATTAAATCAAGTATAACTTTTATAAATAATAAACCAATAGCTACAAATATTATTGGCTTTATTATTTTGTCGCCATTTTTAATAGCTAAATGGGCACCTAAATAATTACCAACTATTGCACATACAGCTGCTGGTACTCCAATAGAGAACATAACTTTCCCACCTAATATATATGCTATTAATGCCGAAAAGTTAGAGGCTAAATTTACAATTTTAGCATTTCCAGATGCAGTTATAAGATTAAATCCCAATATTCCTGTAAAACATATAACTAAAAAAGTTCCTGTTCCTGGCCCAAAAAATCCATCATATGCACCTAAAAACAACCCAATAATAAAAGATAACATGTACAATTTTTTATTAGATATTTCTTTTTTATTCTTAATCCCAAAATTTCTATTAAACAATAAAAATAATGAAACAATAGGTAAAATTATTATTAAACAATAATTTAAATATTTTTCATTTAGCAATAATACTATTTGTGCCCCAAACCACGATCCTATTAATGCTCCTGCTGCAGATAATAATGCTGGCTTTATTTTTATGTTTCCACTTCTAAAAAATTTTATTGATGAAACAGAAGTACCAATACAACTTGCAAATTTATTAGTTCCATATGCAATATGAATTGGTATTCCAGCAAAAATATATGCAGGCAAAGATATTATACCTCCACCACCTGCTACAGCATCAATAATTCCCGCTAAAAATACAAGTGGACATATTATTAATAATACTTCCATATAATCCCCCTAATTATTTACTATCTTATAATTTTAAGGGGTATACAAATAAGTGTCAAACTATTAATACTTGATATTTAACTATTTACAGTTTTTATAATAATATATTTTTGAAATTAAGGCATATACTAATATAAATATCAGTATAATCACACTCATTATCATAAAGAATTCTTCAGGTAATACATCAATTATTGGATCTAAATTAGAGTCAAACGCCCAATAATTATTTCTAAAAAATATTTTATGAAATGTGATAAATATTTCTGAAAAATTAATTAAAATACATAACATTAAAAATGTAACAAATACAAGTATATAATTAGCACTACTATTTAATATATATTTCAGCTCTATATAATTATCATACCTTATTTTATCTCTTATAAGAAAGTATACTCCCATTAATATCATGACTAAAAAAATATATATATCAATATAGATAAATATTCTTTTTACATCTTGAAAATGAATTTCTCCCTGAACACTCATAGAAAAATTAGGAAAATATAACTTTTCAATAAATGGATTTTGTAAATAAACTATTATTTTTTTATAGTTAATCATTAATTCTTCCACAGTTAATCCACTGACTTTTGATAAATTGTATTTATATATAGTTAACTTGTATATAAAAGTTAAATTTAATGTAATAATTACAGAAATTGAAATTGTAAATAAAGCATTAAATATACCTAATACAGAATTTATAAAATGTTTAGTTTTATAACCTTTATATGATGTCTGTAAATTATTACTCATAAATTACCCCCATAATCTTTATTTATGTCATACATTATAATTATACTCTAATTAAATGTAAAATAATACAAGTTATGTAATCTGATTTAAACTTTTAAATAAGTACATAAGATAATGTTTATAAACTTGTGGATAAGCTTAAAAAAAGAAACTAAAAAAGAGATAGTTGTTATAACTAT
>NZ_JAMQHY010000003.1:49850-185556 GCF_023845705.1 Clostridium sp. ZBS15 | reverse complement strand
CATTTAAAACAGAGCCAAATATAAAATAAACAGCACCTCTAAAATTTTTAGAGGTGCTAATATTGTCATTAAGTATAATTAATAGATATTATCTATTGTTTTTTATTTCATCTAAACAATTAGTACAAACATTTTTTCCTTTATAGTTTATAACGTCTCTTGCATCTCCGCAGAATATACAAGCTGGTTCATATTTTTTAAGGATTATTTGTTCACCGTCTACATAAATTTCTAAAGCGTCTTTTTCAGCAATATCTAAAGTTCTTCTTAATTCTATTGGAATAACAATTCTACCTAATTCATCTACTCTTCTAACTACACCTGTTGATTTCATAAAAATTCCTCCTAATTACAATGTTCGACATTCTACTCTGACATATTACCAAGTATGTAATATAAAGTCAATATATATTTTATGTTTTTTGTATAATAAGTTACAAATTTCAACTTTAATAAACATTATATATAAAATATACTACCATATTTTAGAAATGTCAATAGAATTTTTAGAATTTTTTACTATACAATATAAGATGATTTTAATATAAAAAATTGCATTACTACTGAGGTTAAATGGGATAAGCCTATATTAAAATAAAAAAAGTAAAAACAATTAGTAAAAATTAGAAAATATGGATAATTACCAATTTGTCATATAAATATTAAAAAACACAAAAAAATTTAAAAATATATAAAAAAACAATGCATATTGTCTTAAACAGACAAAAAATATTATTTTTCCATATAATAATTTAAAACAATTATAAATAAAACAGAAAATATAAAACAATTAAAAAATAGAAATTATAATTTATATACTAAATTTTTGAATTATCATATATAATAAAAACATATTCAGATTATTATAATGGTAAAAATAACTTGTAATAAGTTTATTTTTACTATATAATTTATTTAAATATACTAAGAAAGTGTGGGATATTATATGAATAATCATATGGAGTCGTCTTATATAAAAGAAATAGTTGAAAAAATATCTGAAAATAGTTTAGTTTCATGTGAAGATCTACCAAAGTATGATTTATTTTTATCTCAAGTTATAGACTACTTAAATGATAAATTTATGGATGAAAAATTCACTAATAACATAGTTCAAAATTATATAAAAAGTGAAGTTATCACAAAACCAGAAGATGGTAAAAAACGAGGATACACTAAAATACATTTAGTTCAGCTTGTATTATTAAGTTATATGAGACCAGTGCTAACTACTGATGAAATAAAAAAAGTCTTTAGTTTAGCATTTAACGAAATAAATGAACGAGATGATGATATAATTTGTTGGCAAGATGCTTATAAAATATTTTCAGAAATACAGGATGAAAGTTTAGATGAATATTTAAAAGCATCCTTAGAAAATGAAAAAAAATTAAAAGAAAGAGTTAAATGCTTAAATTTAAAAGAATCAGAAGAAGAAAGAATAACAGTCTTTCTATTAGTTTTATCATTAATAGCAGAAGCAAGTGTAATTAAGAAATTAGTGCAAAAAATAGTAAATGAATATCATGCAGATTAGGCATATGAAAATAAATAATAAATCAAAGATGCAATGGATATTTTGTAAAATACAATGACTTGGGTTCTGCCAATAGTTGTGCTATTAGTAAGGTTCAAAGGAAGAAGCAGTTCATAAAATAAACTAGTATGCTGACTAGTTATTTATTTGAATGTGCATTAATTAAATAAGAGGAATAAGAGTATGAAGAGATTAATTAAACACTTACTCAAATAAATTATAATTTATTTGAGTAAGTGTTTTTTAAAGAAATATAATAAGTTTTGTAATATTTTATTATATTTATACAAAAAATACTCTTATACATGTTATTTTAAAGTAGTATTAGTGTACACTTTTTGTTTTTTGTTCATATAAAATAAAAAGTTTATTTATCTATTTAAGTATGTTAAAATATTCATGTTAGTTTATCAAAAGAAGTAGCTTTATGATAACTAATTTAATGAGATAAGATAATTTTTATAAATAATTAATATTTAGAATTTAAATATTTGTTATAATTTAGTAGAAATGAATTATCAAAACAATAAATTGGTAATATAAGTAAAATCAAAGGAGCGAGGAAAATGAATATTCCATTAATTGATTTAAAAGCTCAATATAAGTCTATTTCTGAAGATTTAGATAGAGTAACTAAGGAAGTATTATCTTCTGCAAATTATATTATGGGAAAAAATGTATCTGATTTTGAAAAGGATTTTGCAGATTATATAGGCGTTAAGCATGCTATTTCAGTAGGAAATGGAACAGATGCATTAGTTATTGCATTAAAATCTTTAGGAATTGGAGCAGGTGATGAAGTAATAACTTCAACATTTACTTACTTTGCTTCAGCTGAATGTATATCTGCTGTAGGAGCAAAGCCAGTTTTTGTAGATGCAGAAAAAGATACTTTTAATATAGATCCAAGCAAAATAGAAGAAAAAATTACTGAAAAAACAAAAGCAATTATACCTGTTCATATCTTTGGACAAAGTGCTGATATGGATGAAATAAATAAAATAGCTAAAAAATATAACTTAAAAGTTATTGAAGATGCTTGTCAAGCGGTTGGGGCTAAATATAAAGGAAAAATGATAGGGGCATTAAGTGACATAGCTTGTTTTTCATTCTTCCCAACAAAGAACCTTTCATGTGCTGGTGATGGTGGTATGATAGTAACATCTGATGATAATATAGCAACTATAGCTAGAGCATTAAGAACTCATGGAAGTGGAGAAACAGGACAAAAAGCATATAATTTATTAAATAATATAAATGAAGATATAGATAGATCTAATACTGGGGATGATACAGTATATAATCCATTAAAGTACTACAATTATTTAATAGGATATAACTCTAGATTAGATGCTATTCAAGCAGCAATATTAAAGGTGAAATTGCCTCATTTAGATAAATGGAATTCAAAGAGAAAAGAAATAGCAAAAATATATGATGAAAACTTTAAAGATTCAAAAGTCGTTACACCAAGTGTTAGACAAGAAAATGAATCAGTATATCATCAATATGTATTACAAACAGAAGATAGAGAAAAAATGTTAAATAAACTTAAAGATAAAGGTGTGGCAGCAGGGGTATATTATCCAGTTCCATTACATTTACAAAAAGTATATCAAGATCTTGGATATAAAGAAGGGGATATGCCAGTTGCAGAATATCTTTCACATAGAACATTCGCAATTCCTGTTTATCCAGAATTAACAGAAGAGCAAATAAGATATATAATTGATTCTATAAAGGAATAGAGAGGTATAATTTATGGATAAGAAGTATTTTGTACATGAGTCCAGTTATATAGATGATAATGTTGAAATAGGAGAAGGAACAAAAATATGGCATTTTTCTCATATTATGAGTAATTCTATAATGGGTGAAAAATGTAATATAGGTCAAAATGTAGTTATATCTCCTGGCGTAAAACTAGGTAATGGAGTTAAAATACAAAATAATGTATCTGTGTATACTGGCGTTATTTGTGAAGATGATGTATTTTTAGGACCATCTTGTGTATTTACTAATGTAATAAATCCTAGAAGTTTTATAGAAAGAAAAAGTGAATATAAAAAGACTATTATAGGAAAAGGTTCATCAATTGGAGCAAATGTAACAATAGTATGTGGTCATAACATAGGAAAGTATGCTTTGATTGGAGCAGGAGCTGTAGTTACTAAAAATATACCAGATTATGCTTTAGTTGTTGGAAATCCAGCAATAGTTAAAGGATATGTATGTAAATGTGGCTCAAAGTTAGATTTTAAAAATAACAAAGCAATTTGTGAAAGTTGTAATGAAGAATATCTAAAATCTGATGAAAAAGTTGAGTGTGTAGATTTAGGAGGTATAAAATAGATGTCAGGATTAAAGCAAAAATTATTAGAAAAAATAAATAATAGAACTGCTAAAGTAGGCGTAGTTGGATTAGGATATGTTGGTTTACCATTAGCTGTAGAAAAAGCAAGTGCGGGATATGAAACTATTGGATTCGATGTTCAAGACCAAAAAGTTAAAATGGTTAATGAAGGTAGTAATTACATAGGTGATGTAGTAGATGAAAAGTTAAAAATGTTAGTTGATGATAAAATACTAAGAGCTACTACAGATTTTAGCTTTGTAAAAAATGTAGATACTATTTGTATATGTGTACCTACACCACTTGATTTATATAAGCAACCAGATTTATCATATGTAGTAGAATCAACTAAAAGTGTTGCACAATATATGCATAAAGGTATGTTAATAGTACTTGAAAGTACTACTTATCCAGGAACAACAGAAGAAGTTCTTAAACCTATATTAGAAGAAAGTGGATTAAAATGTGGAGAAGACTTTTTCTTAGCATTCTCACCAGAAAGAGTTGACCCAGGTAATAAAAACTTTAACACTAAGAATACACCTAAGGTTGTTGGAGGATGTAGTGCAGATTGTACAGAAGTTGCAGCAGCATTATATAGAAATATTTTAGAAGGTGAAATACATACTGTTTCATCACCAGCAGTAGCTGAAATGGAAAAAATATTAGAAAATACATTTAGAAATATTAACATTGGATTAGCTAATGAAATGGCTATACTATGTAACAGAATGGGAATTGATGTATGGGAAGTTATAGATGCAGCTAAAACTAAACCATATGGATTTATGCCATTTTATCCAGGTCCAGGTCTTGGAGGACACTGTATACCGCTTGACCCATTTTACTTAGAATGGAAAGCAAAGGAATATGATTATCATACAAGATTAATAGAAACTTCAGGAGAAATAAATGATTCAATGCCTGAATTTGTATTAGATAATGTAATGAAAATATTAAACAAACATAAAAAAGCACTTAATGGATCAAAAGTTCTAGTATTAGGAGTTGCATATAAGAATGATATCGATGATTATAGAGAATCACCAGCATTTAAAGTTATTGAACTTTTAGAAAAAAATGGAGCAGATGTTATTGTAAATGATCCATATTGTGAAGTTTCCAAATATAAGAATAAAGTCTATAATTCTGTAGATTGGAAAGAAGTAATTGATGACAGCGATATTGTTATAGTAACAACTAACCATAGCTGTTATGATTATGAAGATATAGTAAGTAAGGCTAAAGTTGTTTATGATACAAGAAATGCAACTAAGAATGTAGTTAACAATAGAGATAAGATTTATAAATTATAGAATTATATTGATTTAGATACTAATCTATGTTTTGAGAAAATGTCAATATTGTTCTAAAACATAGCAAAAATATTTAAAGTTTAGTTTATTATAGGATTTAGTGCTCAGTAAGCATTAAGTCCTATAATTTTGTTGAAAACATGAATATTTATTTAAAATAAACTTTATTTTTATATTATGAATATTTTATAAATTTTATCTATAAAATATGAGAATAGAGATATAATGTTTAATGGGTAAAGATTTTAAATATTTTAATTAGTAAGCTTTGTAGGAAATTATGAAATCTGTTTATGGCTTGTTATCATAATTAATTCATTTAAAGGGATAAAGGGAATGTGGTATAAATATAATTTTATATAAGAATTAAATGAGATGATAATATCTAAAGATAGGAAATGGTGATTTAATGAGTCATACGAAGATGAGTTTAAGAGAAAAATTAAGATTATTATTACACTTGATTGTAAAAGTAAAAAATGATGATATTTTTGCATTAGCATCTCAATTAGCATATTATTTACTTTTATCATTCTTTCCATTTATTATTTTCTTAATAACGTTAATAGGATTTAGTAATATGGATTCTATACAAGTATTAAATGGAATAAAAGCTATAGTTCCAGAAGCGGTATTTGAATTAACTTCATCTATAATAGTTGAGGTTTTTGATAAACAATATACAGGTTTATTAGGAATCTCAATTTTATTAGCTTTATGGACTTCATCATCAGGTTTTAGAGCTGTAATTAAAGGTGTTAATAAAGCTTATGGTTTTAAAGAAAAGAGATCATTTATAAAAAGACTAATAATTTCTATGCTTAGTGTAGTAGCATTGGCAGTAATTATAATATTATCATTGTCTATGCTTGTATTTGGAAATGTAATAGGAAGTTATTTGGTAAAAATGATTCCTTTTACAAAAATAATTATGATTTTATGGAATATATGTAGATATGCTTTTGTTGTGATTATGATGATATTTATATTTGCGTCAATATATAGATTTACTCCGTCAAAAAGATTAAAATGGAGAGAAGTAATACCAGGATCTATATTTAGTACAATAGGATGGATAATAACATCTTATGGATTTTCTTTTTATATAGATAATTTTAGGAATTTTTCTAGATTTTATGGGAGTCTTGGAGCTGTTTTTATATTGATGACTTGGTTGTTTTTAGTTTCAATTTTATTTATTTTAGGAGTAGAAATAAATTGTGTGTTAGATGAATTTAAAAACCAATTATAAGAATATTGTATTTTACTGAATATAATTACATTAACTGGATAGAATCAATAAAGAAATATTCAGGAGGTGTAATATAATGAATAAAATAGTATTAGTAGGAAATTTTATAAAGGACCCTGAACTTATGTATACTGAAAAAGATAGTAAAACATACAGTAAATTTATAATAGCTGTAGATAGACCATTTAAAAGTTTAGATGGTACTAGAAAAGCTGATTTAATTCCCATAGTAGTATGGGGCAAAAAAGCAGAAGTTATATGTCGCTATATGAAAAAGGGCGATAGTATAAGTTTAAGTGGTAGATTAAGAACTGGAAGTTATGAAGATAAAGACGGAAATAAGAAATACATAGCAGAAGTTGTTGGTGAAGACTTTAAGTTCTTAGGAAACAAAAGGCCGGAAAAAGTTATTGCAGAAAATTAAAATAATATATAATTTTAATTTTCTGCAAGTGAATAAAATTGAAGTGAACTCTGTTAAGTAGATACAGTAAAAAATACTGTTGTAAAACCTACTTGACGGAGTTATTTTTATTCTTTAGGACTTTATTTTATTTATAAAGTTTTAAAATATTAGAAAAATTTAAGAAATAATATACCAAATATTGAATTAATAAATAAATGTGATATAATAAATAATGTAAACGATAACTAAAAAGTTTTCAGTTTTCAATTTTCAATTATGGTTACAATGAAATTTATGGGGTTAAAATGGGAAAAAATAAACCATCTTAAAATAGATTTAGGCTATTTAAGGTGGTTTATTTTTATTCTATAATAATGTATAAACATATATAAATATAAGATATATATTAAAATTAAAATTAAATTATTGCAATTAGATTAATATTCGACAAATACTTTAAATTTAATTTTAAATATATTTATTTATACGGTGATAAATAGCAAGTTTGAAAATTTATTGTCAATAAAAAATATATAAATAACTAATTATCGGGACATGCTTTGACATTTTATAAAAGGTTAATGTGATAATATTAACATGTGTTACAAATTTAAAAGGGGTTGAGTAATTATATGGATATTATAGAAGAATATACATCTATAGATACTGAAAACAATTTTGAGTATAAATATAGGTTAACCAAATCACTGTATAAAGGAATAACAGGATATGGCATAGAAGTACAAAGCCAAAACTCAAATACCACTAATGAGGTATTTTATGAAAAGGATTCAGTAAATTTAATTTCTATAAATAGACACAATGTTAAAGCTTTACTTACTAAATTATATGAAAACAGAGTTTCACCACTACATCTTATAGACATTATTGGTGAGTATGTAGACGAGCATGTATGTGAATTTGACAATTTTACTTCAAAGGAAGTTGCAAATTAATTGTTAAATATTACTTAAATACTTTATTTAGTATATACTAAATAAAGTAACTTTCTGAGAAAGGGGTAATATTTTGATAAGAGGAATTGGAACAGATATAATAGAAATTGAAAGAATAAAAAAAGCTATTGAAAGTAATCCAAATTTTATAAATAGATTTTTTACGCAAAAAGAGATTGAATACTTTAAATTAAGAAGATTTAATGCTAATACTATATCAGGAAATTTTGCAGCAAAAGAAGCTGTAAGTAAAGCATTAGGTAGCGGTTTTAGAGGATTTGGATTGAAGGATATAGAGGTATTAAGAGATGAACTAGGAAAGCCAATAGTGAATTTAAGTGATAAATTATATAAAATGTTTAATTTAGATAATTATAATATTTTTATAAGTATATCTCATAGTAATACTGACGCTATAGCATATGCAATAATAGAGGTGATATAACATGGAAATTATGTCTTCTAAAAAGTGTAAACTAATTGATGAGCTAACAATTAATGAAATAGGAATTCCTAGTATTGTTTTAATGGAAAATGCAGCTATATCAATATATAAGGAAATATATAATATGGGTGATAGTTTTCTTGTAATATGTGGTCAAGGAAATAATGGTGGAGATGGTTTAGCGATTTCTAGACATTTATTCAATAATGGTAAGAAGGTAAAAGTTTATATTGTTGGAGTTAATGAAAATTATAGTGATGATTTTAAATTAAATCTAAAAATATTAACCAATCTAGAGAACATAGAAATTAAAAAGATAAGATCAGAAGAAGATATAGATATTAATTTAGTTAACGATATTAAAAAATTTGATGTCGTAGTTGATGCTATTTTTGGTATTGGATTAAATAGGGATCTTAAAGGTTTGTTTAAAACTATTATAGATGAAATTAATGTTAACTCAAATATAATTGTATCAGTAGATGTTCCATCTGGCTTAGATTGTGATGAGGGAGTACCAAAAGGAATTTCAATAAGAGCAAATTATACGTATACATTTGAAGTTATAAAAAAAGGATTCTTAAGTTATAAAGCAATTGAATATTTAGGAAATATTAAAGTTGTAAATATAGGTATTCCCCAAAAAATTAAAAAACAAAATAATGATGGAATTTGTATATTAGATGATCCTGAATATAAAAAGTTAATCCCAAAAAGAAATATTTATGGACATAAAGGAAACTATGGTAGAGCAATTATAATTGCAGGTAGCAGTGGGTTTACAGGGGCAGCATTTATAACTACTGAATGTACAGTTAGAAGTGGTGCTGGATTAGTAACTTTAGTTTGTCCTAAAGAAATACAACCTATATTATCTAATAAATTGATAGAGGCTATGACTTTAAATACAGAAGATGAAAAATTAAATGAGCTATTAAAAGGAGCTCAAGTCATTGCCATTGGACCAGGACTTGGAACTGGAGAAAAAGAGAAACAACTATTTGAAAAGGTTGTAAAGCAAACAACTTGTCCAATAATCATTGATGCAGACGCAATAACATTATTGTCAAAAAATAAGTCATTACTAAAATATTTAGAAAATAGAGCAATTATGACACCACATCCAGGAGAATTAGCTAGATTTTTAGATATAAAAATTAGTGAAGTTGAAGATGATAGAATTAGCGTAGTAAAGAAATTTTTTAAGGATTACAGAATAAATTTATTGTTAAAGGGTTATAAGACAGTAATTTGTGTTCATAATAAAACTTACATAAATGAAACGGGTAATAGCAAAATGGCATCAGGTGGAATGGGTGATGCCTTAACAGGAATAATAACTGGACTAATATCTCAAGGAGTAAACATTGAAGAAGCAACTGTTTTAGGAACTTATATACATGGAAAATTGGCTGATGAAATTTCGCAAAACTCTTTTATAGTTAATGCAAGAGATATTATTAATAATTTACCAACAAAAATTAATAACATTCTTAATTAATTAAGAATAAAATAAAAAAACTTTTCATAATAGTAATAAAGTATTAATAAAGCTTTGGAGGATTAATGGAAAAGAAAAAAAAGACAATTAAAAGTAAAATGCTTTTATCTACTTTATTACTTATACCAATTATCACTATTCTATTGATAGTTTTATTTAGACATATTTTACTTCCGACTAATGAAGACATTTTAAATTATGTTAAGAACATAAAAGAATATAGTACAGGCGTAGAATATATATTTAAAAATTCAAGAGGTGAAATTAAAGAATTAACTACACAATATTATAGCGATAATAAAGGATTGAGAATTGAATTTGGACAAGATAACAAAACAATAAAAGTATATAACAGCGGAGAAATACAAGTTAAGGACTATCAAGGTGATGAATTTAAACTTGATGGGAATATGGACGTTATTTATCCACTAGCATCAATAAACAATATTTTATCTAATAAGATGTTAGGTGAAATAAAAGAAAACGTTAAAGAATGGGGTGATGGAAACTACCTGGAAATTGATTTGAAGTATGATATGAATAATAAACATTTTGAAAAAGGAAAATTTTATATAGATAAAAAAACAAAGTCACCTATATTATTAAAAATATTTGATATTAACGGAATTGAAAGAGTTATTATAACTTATAAAGATTTTAAAATTGAAAAGAATTTAAGTGATGAGTTGTTTTAATCAATATATGTTTTTTAAGATAACCTATGATGATAAGGAAGAATGGAAACCACATAAAAATTGAAATTTTTATATTATCTTTGTAGTTAATGTTCTTCCTAAGAATTAAATAAGTAAAAAACATTGGAATTAAATAAAATTAAGCCATATTAATATCAAAATAACATTAGCTTAAAATTATTTTATAGAAAGTATCATAAAGATACATACGTTTTAAGTAAATAATTGTTACAAATAATATAAATAAATAAAACTCTTAGTTTAATAAAAAATATATAACAAAAAAAGGACAATTCTTTTGACAAATTGACATAATTTGCAATATAATAGATATATACATAGGATTTTTACTACTATGGAGGAGAAATTATGTCACATTTTAAGGATAATAAAAAAAATTACGATATATTTTGTACAAATAAAAAAAAGAGTGAATTTATGAGCGACTCAATAATATTATATATTGATGATACGATTGAAGATATGAGTTTAGTCGATTTTGAATACTCAATGATAAAGGGTTATCAAGATATGGCAGAATTAAATTTGGAACTTTCTAGAGATGGGGTTGAAAAGCTATTAAGTGATATTAATGAATATGAGATATGGCTTTGCGGAGAGTGATTATTTGAAATGGCAACTATGGTAGTAAAAAGAGGAGATATATTTTATGCTGATTTAAGTCCTGTTATAGGATCTGAACAAGGCGGAATACGTCCCGTTATTATAATACAAAACGATATAGGAAATAGATATAGTCCTACTGTTATTGTAGCAGCAATAACATCACAAATAAACAAGGCTAAACTACCTACTCATGTTGAAATATCTTCAGAGGAGTATGGTTTAAATAGGGATTCAGTTGTATTATTAGAACAAATAAGGACTTTAGATAAACGAAGATTAAAGGAAAAAATTGGACATATGACTGATTGTGATATGAAGAAAGTCAATAAATCTTTGATTATAAGTCTAAATCTTAATTAAAAAAAAGGATAGAGTGAATCTATCCTTTTAAAGCATACAGAGACACTTTCTATAGTAATAGCATATAAACTAAGGAAAGTGTCTTTTATTATATAATAAATTAAATTTTTACTTTAGCTAAAGATTCTTTTATTTAAAACATATCTAATTTATAAAAAAGGAGATGTTTCAGTGTTTGATGATTATAAACCAAAAGATAAATTTAGTAGAAAAGAACGAGTATATAAAAAGTTAAAAGATCTTACTAAAACTATAAATTTTAGTGAAACGTTAGAAGAAAAAATAGGATTTGAAGCTAGTTACATAGCTAAAGAATTAAATATATCTAGAAATAATGTGAGTAAAGAATTAAATTGTCTTGTAAATGAAGAGCTGGCAGTTAAAATTCAGGGCAAACCAGTATTATATCTAGATAAGATTTATTTAGAACTAAAATTTGGTATAACTATAAAAGAATCAGTAATAGCCCAATATAGTTCATTAAGTAAAATATTAACAAATGAAATAAGTTTGAAAAAAGATGAAGAGTTTAAAAATATAAAAGATATTAGAGAATTAGATAAAGAAAAACTACCTAAATATAAAAAAACTATTTTTAAAAGCATAATTGGTAGTGAAGATTCATTAAAATCACAAATTAAGCAAGCAAAAGCAACAATATTATATCCACCTAATGGATTACATACTTTATTAATCGGACCTACAGGTGTTGGGAAAACTACATTTGCTGAAGCTATGTATATATATGCAATAGAATCAGGAAAACTTACGAAGGATTCTCCATATATTATATTTAATTGTGCAGATTATGCAGAAAATTCTCAGCTTTTACTTTCACATTTATTTGGACATGTAAAAGGAGCATTTACTGGTGCAAGTTGTGAAAAAAAAGGATTGGTAGATCAAGCTAATGGTGGAATATTATTTTTAGATGAGGTACATCGTCTATCTCCGGAAGGACAGGAAATGCTATTTTCATTAATGGATAGGGGAAGCTATAGGAGATTAGGAGAATCTGAGAATGCAAGAAAAGCTAACATATTATTTATAGCAGCAACAACAGAAAATCCTAAATCAGCTATTTTAGGAACATTTTTAAGAAGAATTCCTGTAACAATTAAGCTGCCTAGTTTAAGTAAACGTTCACTAAAGGAACGAATGGAGCTTATTTGCCAATTTTTTAAAAATGAATCTGTAAAAATTAAGGCTCCATTAAAAGTATCTAAAGAAGTATTAAAAGTATTACTACTTTATAAATGTCCTGGTAATATCGGTCAGTTAAAGAATGATATTCAACTTATTTGTGCTAATGCATTTGTTGAATATATTACAGAAGAATATGAATATGTATATGTAAAGTTATCTCAAATTTCTCAAAGATTTAAAGAAGGTTTATTTACAATTGAAGATAAAAGACAAGAACTAATTAAATATTTTGATTTAAATGATTTTGAATCTATAATATTTAATGGTTCAAGCGAAGAATCAGACGACAATTTAAATGGATTATTATTGTATGACAACTATAATACTGAAGGGGATTTTTATGATTTAATGTTACAAAAAGCTCAGAAGTTTTATGTAGACGGATTATCTATAAAACAGATTAGGGAAAATATAGTTAATCAAATCCAATATAGATTTAATAATACAGCATCTATAGAAAAATCTGAAGACTTAGAACTTGATAAAGAAGTATTATCCAAAATAGTAACACCAGAGATTGTTGAGATTATTAAAGAATCATTTGTAGAAGATTCACATGACTGTATTAAGAATATAGATACTAAATTAATGTATAGTTTGGCATTACATATAGAAACTCTTTTGGAACGATTAAGAATAGGAAACATAGTTATATACCCTAAATCTGAAGATAATTATAAAAATTATAAACAAGAATACAATCTTGCAACATTAATAAAATCTAAAATAGAAGAAAAATTTTTTGTTAAAATACCTAATGATGAATTAGCATTTATAACTATGTTCTTGCGTTCTGTAAATACTAAAAAAGAACATGGAAATATTCAAGTTTTAGTAATTGCGCATGGTCATGGAACTGCAACTAATATGGTTGATGTTGCAAAGACGCTTTTAGGATATGATTGTATACATGCATTAGATATGCCATTAGAAGAAAAAGTTGAGGTAACTTTAAAGAAAGCTATAAATACAGTTAGTAAAATAAATAAAGGAAGTGGAGTTTTACTACTAGTTGATATGGGATCTTTAGCCACATTTGGAGATGTGATTACGGAAAAAACAGGAATAGAAACAAGAACTATAAAAATGGTTAGTACACCTATGGTTATTGAAGCAGCAAGAAAAGCTATGACTTCAAATATAAATATGGATATATTAGTGAATAATATAGAGAATGTTAGCTCATTAATTGGAGGTAGAGTAAAAGTAAACACAGAAAATATAGATTCAAGAAATTTGGAAATAGGAAGTAATTATGAAAATATAAATTGGAAAAAACATATTATAAAGTTATTAGATGAGGCACTTACATTCTTAAATGTTGAAAAAGCATCAGAAATATTAAATCAAGTTTTAGAAAAAATAGCTGCAGATTGTGGTAATAAAATTGATGATAGCTTGTATATAAAATTTTTATTTCATTGTTCTTGTATGATAGAACGAGTTATAAGAAATGAGTCTTTACCATATAAAAAATTTTTAACAATAAAAAATAGTAAGAATAAACTTTTTAATATTATAAAAAACAATTTTGAATTAGTTGAAGAGATATTTGGGATTTCTATTCCTGACTCAGAATTAGCATACATAGTTGAGATGGTTGATATTAGTTTTAATATAACAAAAAATTAAAGTTATGTTTAGTAGGGTTTTGATATTTTAGTATAAGGGCGAACTGGCGTTGGAATTTGCTTTTTAGAACTGTTAAGTGAGAATCTAAATTTTATATTTAGCTTTTCGAACTTACTCAGCGAATGTACATGAGTCGAGTTTCATTTTTAACTTCTGTCCATGAGCTTTATACTACAATATCAACACACATTTAAAACAGAGCCGAAATTAAAAAAATGTGTATTTATATAAATAAAAAACTAAATGTGTATTTGCATTTAGTTTTTTTTAATACACGTTTAATACACATTTAATACACATAGAGTGATACTAAATTAAAATGTATATAATTAATTTATTTAGCATTAAATAAAATTATTTTATGAAATATTATATGATTTTTGTTTATTTAAACGTTAACATTACTGGGGTTAAAGGGATATCTATTATAGAATATTATTTTTGATACACATTATATTAATTTTTTGGCAAGGGACTTGCTTAATAAATAAGTATAAGAAAAACTAAGGAGGTGTCAAGGCAAGATGATAGGAATTTTATTGGTGACTCATGGAAAATTTTCAGAAGAAATAGTAAAGAGTGCGGAACTTATTGTAGGAAAACAAGAAAAAATATTAACATTAGGACTTCAACATGGAGATAGTGTTGAAATGTTAGGTGATAAGGTTAAGGAGTCAGTTCAATCTTTAGAAGATGGTGATGGAGTTTTAGTATTAGTAGACCTTATGGGGGGGAGTCCTTATAATGTAGTTGCTCTAAATTCAAGTAAATTATCAAGTATTAACTTTAGATGTATAACAGGTGTTAATTTACCAATATTACTTGAAGCAATTACAATGAGAGAAGTTTATAACTTAGATGATTTAACTGATCATTGCGTGGAAACAGGAACAAAAGGAATTAAAGAATTATTTAAAGAAATGGAATTATTAAAAAAGAGTAATTAATTAAAAAGGAGAGGATAAATATGTTAAATATTGTTTTAACAAGAATAGATGATAGATTAATACATGGTCAAGTAGCAACAGCTTGGTCTAAAATTACAAAGGCAACTAAAATAATAGTAGTAGATGATGCAGTAGCTCAAGATCCATTTATGGAAATGGTTTTAAAATCAGCGGCACCATCTTCAATTAAAGTTGAAATATACGGAGTAAATGATGCTATTAATGCTTTAAATAAAGATGATGACGGAGAAAGAGTAATAGTTTTAATTAAGACTCCAATGCCTGTTCTTAGTCTTGTAAAAGCTGGAGTAGCAATAAAAGAATTGAATCTTGGAGGAATGGGTGCAAAACAAGGTAGAAAACAATTCTATAAGAATATTTCAGTTTCAGATGAAGAAAAAGAAGCATTTAAAGAGCTTAAGGAATTAGGTGTAAACGTTTTTGTGCAAATTGTTCCTGATGCAAAGCAAATTCAATTAGATAAAATATAACAAATAAACTTTAACTATACATAGGAGGGATCAGTATGAATGTTACAATTTTACAAGCTGTATTAATAGGATTTTTCTATTATATATCATGGAGTCCTTGGTTTACTTATGCAGGATTCTTTACATTTAACAGACCTTTAGTAGCTGGATTTATAACAGGAATAATATTAGGCCATCCTTTAGAAGGTGCATTAATAGGAGCTGGTATAAATGTTATTTATTTAGGATTTATATCAGCAGGAGGAGCTCAAATGGGAGATCCTGCTTTTGCTGGATATGTTGGTACTGCACTTGCAATAATTTCAGATTTAGATATTGAAACTGCAATGGCAATAGCAGTTCCTCTTGGCACTATTGCAACAATTCTATGGATAGGAAAAATGACAATCAACTCATTCTTTGTTCACTGGGCAGATAAAGAAGTTGAAAAAGGAAATATTGATGCCGTCGGATTTATAAATGTAATACCGCCACAAATAGCACTTTTTTTACTAAGCTTCATACCTGCAGCATTAGTTGTATATTATGGACCTAATGCAGTATCAGGACTATTAGAAGTTCTAAGTCCTAATGTATTACATGTATTTAATGTAATAGGTGCAATGTTACCAGCATTAGGTATTGCAATGAACTTAAAATTAATAGGAAACTCATTTACAATGCCATTCTTTGTATTAGGAATCATAATGTCAGTTTGCTTTAAGCTTGATATAGTTATTATATCAATAATAGGAATGGTAATCGCATTAACTGTAACTGCTATAAAGAATAGTAATTCTACTTCTAATGCATAAAAGGAATTTGAGAGGAGGAACTATATATGTCAGAATTAAATGTTATGCCTACAAATAAGCCGGTTGAAAATGATGAAATTAAAACTTTAACCAAAAGAGATGTAATAAAATCTTGGATTAGATGGTTTATGTTTGCACAATCAAATTATAACTATGAAAGAATGCAAGCTACATCCTTTGCACATTCAATGTTACCAATAGTAAAGAAGTTATATAAAGATAAAGAGGATAGAAAATCAGCAGTACAAAGACATTTAGCATTTTTTAATACTGAACCTATTTGTGGATCTGTAATTCATGGTATAACTATAGCTATGGAAGAAGAAAAATCTAATGGTAAGCCAATAAGTGATGAAGGATTTAATGCTATAAAAACAGGATTGATGGGACCTTTAGCAGGCGTTGGTGATACATTAACACAAGGGATTATTACACCTATTTTGCTTGCAATATGTATAGGTATTACTAATACAGGAAATATTGCTGGACCAATAATATTTTTAATATCACAATTTGCTATAATGGGTGGTATATCATTTAGCTTATGGATGAGTGGGTACAACCTTGGTAAAAAAGCTGTGGAACAAATATTACAAGGTGGAAAAATAAATAAAGTAATTGAAACTGCATCTGTACTTGGTACTCTTGTAATGGGTGGTCTTGTTGGTAGATTTGTTGATTTAAAAACTAATATAAGTTTTAATATGGGAGAAGTTGATTTCAGTTTACAAACAGATCTTTTAGATAAATTAATGCCAGGATTAATACCGTTTGCTTTGACATTAATAGTATTACAAATGGTTAAAAAAGGAGTTTCTCCAATTAAAATAATGGGAATACTTATAGGTGCTGGTGCTATTTTAGGAGCTTTAGGTATATTCTAATTAATAAAATTTTTAAACACTATTTAAATTAATAACCATTTAACTCATTATATAATAAATCGATTATCTAAAATACATAAATTATATTTTAAGGTAGGGTGTTGATATCTGCATATGCAAAGTGGATAGAGTAATTGAACTTTACCTACTGTATATATCAACACATATTTAAAACAGAGCCAATAAAAAAATTTCAAATTTAAATATTGTTTTTAAGATAATCCTTAAGTTGTATATGCCATGAAAAACAAATTTCATGGCATATATTAATTATTATGGGTTATCGAAGTGGAAAAAGTATAGCATATTAATAAATAGTGTATACAATATAAGAAAATAACGTATACAATATAATTATTAATATATACAAATATAATAAATCATGATAGAATAAAACTGTTGAAAAATGAAAAGAATATGTTCTAGGTGAGGAATTTAATCATAGGAGGATTATAGTATGAATAATAACAAAGAAAAGCTTCAAGAAATATCAAAGCTTATAAGAAAAGATATAGTAACTATGCTTACTGAATCAGCATCAGGACATCCGGGTGGATCTTTATCAATAGCGGATATAATGAGTGTATTATTTTTTAATGAAATGAACATAGATCCTAAAAATCCTAAGAATCCTGATAGAGATAGATTTGTATTATCAAAAGGACATGCTGCACCAGCTTTATATAGTGCATTAGCAAGAAAAGGTTATTTTGATGTAGAAGAATTAAATACTTTAAGAAAGATAGGATCTAGATTACAAGGACATCCTAATATGAATGATTTACCAGGAATTGATATGTCAACAGGTTCATTAGGACAAGGAATTTCAGCAGCTGTTGGAATGGCATTAGCAGGTAAATTAGATAATAAAAATTATAGAGTTTACACTATATTAGGTGATGGAGAACTTGAAGAAGGTCAAGTTTGGGAAGCATCAATGTCAGCAGCTCACTATAAATTAGATAATTTAACTGCATTTGTAGATTATAATGGACTACAAATAGATGGAAATATTTCAGATGTAATGAATCCAGCTCCAATTGATAAGAAATTTGAAGCTTTTGGATGGAATACTTTAATAATAGATGGTCATGATTATGATCAAATTTTAGCTGCAATCGAAAAAGCTAAAAACACAAAAGGACAACCAACAGTTATAGTATGTAAAACAGTAAAAGGTAAGGGTGTTTCATTCATGGAAAACCAAGCAGGATGGCATGGAGCAGCACCAAGCGTAGAACAACGTGATCAAGCATTAAAAGAAATTGGAGGGGAAAACTAATGGGTAATAAAATAGCAACTAGAGAAGCTTATGGTAAAGCATTAGTAAAACTTTCAAACATGAATAAAGATGTTGTAGTATTAGATGCAGATTTATCAAAGTCAACTAAAACAGCAGATTTTAAAGCAGCTGCACCAGAAAGATTTATAAATATGGGAATAGCAGAAGCTAATATGATGGGAGTTGCATCAGGTCTTTCAACTTGTGGAAAAGTTCCATTTGTTAGTACATTTGCAATGTTTGCAGCAGGTAGAGCATTTGAACAAATTAGAAATTCAATTTGTTATCCAAAACTTAATGTTAAAGTTTGTGCAACACATGCAGGATTAACAGTAGGAGAAGATGGAGCATCTCATCAATCAGTTGAAGATATTTCATTAATGAGAAGTATCCCTAATATGACAGTAATAAATCCAGCAGATGCAATTGAAACTGAAGCAGCTATTTTAGCTGTATCAGAATATAAGGGACCTTGTTATGTAAGACTTGGTAGATTAGCAGTTGAAAATGTAAATGACAATGCTGACTATAAGTTTGAAATAGGAAAAGGTGTAACATTAGCAAATGGAAATGATGTTACTATAGTAGCAACAGGAATAATGGTTAAATTAGCATTAGAAGCTAAAGAAGAATTAGCTAAAGATGGAATAGATGCAAGAGTTATTAATATTCATACTATAAAACCTATAGATTCAGAATTATTAATAAAAGCAGCAAAAGAAACAGGTGCTATTGTTACTGCTGAAGAACATAGCATAATTGGTGGATTAGGTTCTGCTGTATCAGAAGTATTATGTGAAGAAATGCCAGTTCCAGTATTAAAAGTTGGAATTGAAGATACATTTGGTGAAAGTGGAAAGCCAGAACAATTATTAAAAGCATATGGATTAACAACTGAGAAAATAGTTGAAAAAGTTAAAAAAGCAGTATCAATTAAGAGATAATTAATTTTAATTATTAAGGTAGCAATATTTTTATTTATTGCTACCTTATTTTTATTTCTTTGATATAAGTAAAGTATGTGATTTTTTAGGCTAAAAATGTTTAATAATAAGTATAAAATTTTAGATATAGTCAAATTAGATTTAAAATAGTAAAGTAGAAATTTATTTAGCAAAAAGAATATTGATATTGTAAAAAAATAATGGGAAAATATAGAGGAGTTATTACATACTTTGAATAATAAAAGGCAATAGTGGAAATATAGATATATATTTATAAATAGGGGGAATGATTATGAGAAGTTTAATAAGAGAATATGGAATAATGACAATAGGTATAATACTAGTTGCATTAGGAAATGAGTATTTTTTTATACCTAATAAACTTGCTGGTGGTGGAATAACTGGAATAGGTATTATAATAAATGAATTTGCACCTAATATTTCAGTTGGAGGAATAACTTTTATATTAAATACTATATTATTAGTTTTGTCATTTATATTTATAAATGGTGATTTTGGGGTTAAAACAATATATGCAAGTTTAGGATTATCAATAATAATGTGGATTGTAGAGAAATTCTTTAGTCCAGTTGCTATAACAAACGATCTTATAATAGCAACAATATTTGGAACAATAATAGCAGCTTTCGGTATGGCATTAGTTTTTAATCAAAACTCATCTACTGGAGGAACTGATATATTAGCTAAAATGTTAAATAAATTTTTAAATTTAGATATAGGAAAGTCATTGCTTATAGTAGATTTTATTATTACGTTTGCAGCAGCTTTAGTATTTGGAATAGATATAGGTCTATATTCAATGCTTAGTGTAATAATATTAGGAATTCTTGTAGATAACTTTATAGAAGGATTCAATATATGTAAACAAGTAATAATTATTAGTCAAAAAAATGATGAAATTAGCAAATATATAATGGATGTATTAGGTAGAGGCTGTACTTTTTTAAAAGGAATAGGCGGTTTTACTGGAGATAATTCAACAGTTTTGTATGCTGTATTAAGTAGAAATCAGTTTATAAAATTAAAAAGATTTATACAGGAGACAGATTCAAAGGCATTTATAGCAGTTGGAGAAGTGCATGAAGTCTTGGGAGAAGGCTTTAAAGATATACAAATGGATTAAATATAATAGAATTTTTATATTTAAGAAATTTGTATAACATTAAAAACTCTTCTATGATATAATTATTTTGTAAGTTTTACAGAGAAATTGTATAATTTCATCCAAAGGAGAGTTAATATGATTGAGTTTAAAAATATATCGAAAATTTATGATAATAATGTAAAAGCGTTAAGTGATGTAAATATAGAAATAAATTCAGGCGAATTCGTTTTCTTGGTAGGACCAAGTGGATCAGGAAAGTCAACATTTATTAAAATGATATTAAAAGAAGTAGAACCAACTAATGGAAAAATAACAATAGGAAATAAGGATTTATCAGCTATAACTAGAAAGCAAATACCTTATTATAGAAGAAAAATAGGTATGGTGTTTCAAGATTTTAGACTTATACCTAATTTAAATGTATATGAAAATGTTGCATTTGCTATGAGAGTAGTAGAAGCATCACCAAGAGAAATAAGAAGAAGAGTACCTATGGTATTATCATTAGTAGGTTTATCTCATAAATATAAAATGTTTCCTAATGAATTATCTGGTGGAGAGCAACAAAGAGTTTCACTTGCAAGAGCATTAGTAAATAATCCATCTGTTTTAATAGCTGATGAACCAACAGGTAACTTAGATCCAGAAACAGCTAGAGAAATAATGGAATTATTAGATGATATAAATAAATCAGGAACAACTGTCTTAATGGCAACACATGCAAAGGATATCGTTGATTATATGAAAAAGAGAGTTATAGCAATTGATAGAGGAGAAATAGTAAGAGACGAAAAGAGAGGTAAGTACGAAGATGAGAATTAATACAATTACATATTTTATAAAAGATGCATTTACTAGTTTAAAAAGAAATAGAACTATAAGTTTTGCCTCAATACTTACAGTACTTATAACTTTCTTTGTTTTAGGAATATTTATATTATTAGCAGGTAATGTAAACCAAGCTATTAGTAGCGTTAAAGATAAAGTTGATCTTGAAATATTTCTTAAAGATGATATAAAACTTATTGATCAAAGAGAAATAGAATTAAAATTAAGAGAAGTAGATGGCGTAAAAGATGTTATATATCAATCAAAAGAAGAAGCATATAAGAAAGTTCAAAAAACAACAAGTGAAAATGAAGGATTATTACAAGGATATACTTTAGAACATAATCCATTTCCAGCATCATTTACCGTAAAATTAGAATCACCAGAAGATGCAGAAAATATAAGCCAAGCTTTAGATGGATTTACAGGAATTGAAAAAATAGATAATCAAAAAAAGGTTGTTGACGGAATTGTAAAATTGGTAAAAGGTATAAATGTAGTTGGTGGAGCATTATTTATAGTTCTAGTTGGAGTATCTATTTTCTTAATAATGAATACAACTAAATTAACAGTTTATTCAAGAAGAAGAGAAGTTGGAATAATGAAATTTGTAGGAGCCACTGATTGGTTTATAAGATGGCCTTTTATAATAGAAGGTATGGTAATTGGAGTTTTAGGTTCTACATTATCATGTATAGTGTTATTCTTTGCTTATAAGGGAGTGTTTAGTTGGATAGCATCAATGATGATGTTTGTCGCTCTTGTTCCTCCTATATATGTTTTAAAAGTAATGTTATTGGAATTTGTAATTGGTGGAATTTTAGTTGGTGGAATAGCTAGTGCATCAGCTTTAAGAAAATTCTTAATAGTATAATTTCTTATAAATAAGAATAAAATTAACTTATAAATAAAAATAATGGACCAAATATTCTTTAAATATTTTTAATTATTAGAATAAATAGAGTATTAATACTTTGTTTATTCTAATAATATAAATAAGTAAAATAATTAAAGAGTAATGGTTTATTATTTTTTTTAAATGTTTTATATTATATCTATAAGCCAAAATAACTATATAAACAATTAAATAGGTATTGATTTAATATATTGTGGTTGTACATTATTGGATAACGATTTCTAAGTTTTAGATAGTAGTTAAAATTAAAATTTAACAACCTTTAAGAATAAAAAAACAAAATACATATAAATATTAGAAATATTTTTATAACACAGAATACGAAAGGAAGTCTAGAACTGTGAGTGATTTAAGAAGAGACGAAGAAAAGTCTAGAATAAGTAAGACGTGGCGAATAATCATAAGTACTGCTATGTTACTAGTGATTGGAACTGGATGCATATTTGTAGGAAATTATTTAGCAACTAAAGGTATATTATTAACTACAGCTTCACAAAAGGTTTCAAGTGAATTAAAACAAATGAAAGATGTAGATAAATATTCAGCGCTATTTCAAGTAAGGGAAGCTTTAATATCAAAATTTGATGGTGAGATAGATGATAATACATTGCTAGAGGGTGCTATTAAAGGTATGACAGCATCGTTAGAAGATCCATATACAGTATTTATGAATAAAGAAGAGTTTAGTAAGTTTATGGAACAAACTACTGGCAGTTTTATGGGAATAGGAGTTCAAGTTGGAGTAAAGAATGATCAAATAACAATAATATCTCCTATTGAAGGCTCACCAGCAGCTTCAGCAGGATTACAATCTGGTGATGTAATACAAAAAGTAAATGATGTTGAATTAGATGGAACAGATCTTGATAAAGCAATATCTATGATTAGTGGAAAAGAAAAAGCAGAAGTAAAATTAACTATTGCTAGAGGTCAAAATAGTCCATTTGATGTAAATGTAACAAGGGATGTTATAAAAGTTGAATCAATAAAAGGAGAAATGATTGATTCATCTATTGGTTATATACAATTAACATCTTTCATGGATGAAAATATTACTGACGATTTTAAAAACAAGATAAATGAATTAAAGAATTCTGGGATGAAAGGTTTAATATTAGACTTAAGAGGAAATCCAGGTGGATTGCTTTCACAAGCTGTTGGAGTAGCATCTCAATTTATACCAGAGGGAAAAATAATAACATATACTATTGATAAATATAATAATAAAGCTGAATCACCATCTATTGGAGGAATAGCAGAAGGATTTCCATTAGTATTACTTGTTGATGGAGGAAGTGCTAGTGCTTCAGAGGTTGTTACAGGAGCGTTAAGAGATTATAAAGTAGCAACAATTGTTGGAACAACTACATTTGGAAAAGGGATAGTTCAACAACCTATTAGATTTTCAAATGATATAGGTGGACTTAAAGTAACAGTTTCAAAATATTATACCCCTAATGGAGAAAATATTCATAAAAAAGGCATAGCGCCTGATTATGATGTGGAGATACCTAAAGATTTATTTAAAGAAAAATATTCTAGAGATATAGATCCACAATTTAATAAAGCTTTACAGCTTATAACTGAGAAGCTTAATTAGGGGGATTAATATGGAATTAACATTTTATACATTAAGAGGGGTCGCTGGTGCAATAGTAAATCCAGGATTAATGATTGTACTAATCTTTTTAGGGATAATATTATATTTTAAAAATAGAAATTTGGTTATGATGCAAAGATTAATTCTAGGGGACAATATAAACACTCCTCTAGAACTAACTTTATCACAAATTGTATTAGGAATAATAGCAGGTGCAATAGGCAGTGTTATACTTAGCATATTAGGAATAAGATTTTGGGAAAACTCAGGTATAATATATTTATTTATGATTTCAATAATTTTAATGTTTGTAAAACCAAGATTTATATGTTTTTCTTATTCTGGAGCTATATTAGGAATTATAAGTATAGCAATTAGTCTATTATCAAATGTATTTCCGTCATTAAAGAGTACTACAATTTTCAATATTGATATAATATATCTTATGACATTTATAGGTGTATTACATATTGTTGAAGGTTTTTTAGTAATGATAGATGGAGATAGAGGTTCTATTCCTATTTTTAGTAACAAAAATGGAAAGATAATAGGTGGATTTTCTCTTAATAGATATTGGGTTTTATCTATAGCAATATTAATATTAGCGTTGTCTAATAATGATACAAGCAATTACATAACAACAACTATATCAACACCTAAAGGATGGCCATTTATAAGTGGAAATTTAACAAATAAATTATTAGAATTAAGCACAATATCAATAATGCCATTTTATGCTGTAATAGGTTATTCATCAATTACATTTACAAAAAGTAAAAAAGAAAAAGCTGTTCACTCAGGACTTTCTATATTATTTTATGGAATATGTTTAACTTTAATAGCTCAAATTGCAAGATTTGGACTTGGTTTTGAAATAGTAGCAATAATATTTGCTCCACTTGCACATGAAGTGATGTTAAAAATCCAAAGAGATAACGAAAATAAACAAGAGCCTAAATTCATTAGCGATGAAGAAGGACTAGTTGTATTGGAAGTTGTTCCTAGAGGTATAGCATATAATTTAGGAATAAAGCCAGGAAATAAGTTAATCTCAGTGAATAATAGTGTTGTAAATTCTGAAGCAGATGTACTTATTATTTTAAAAGAAAATTTTTACAATGTTACTTTTAAAATTAAAGACTTAAGTGGAATAATAAAAGAAATACCAGTTAAAACTAGTAAAGGTAAGAGACTTGGTATGCTTTTAGTTCCAAGAACAATAAAAGAACAAGATAAAATATGTATAAAAGAAAATAAGTTTTCTAAAATATTAAAAAATGTAAAAGAAAAACACTAGTAGTTTTATTTTATAAGTTGAAAAACAGTTGATATTTTAGTGTAATTTCAATGCTAGATCGCAATTATATTAAAATATCAACATTAATGTAAAACAGCAACTATATAATATAAAGCCAGTAATTCTTATTGAATTTACTGGCTTTTTTCTTTAATAATTGGCTGTATTTAAAACATAGCCTAATAATTTATAAAATCTTTGAAAATTGAAAAAACTAATAATTTAGAATACTTTAATTTAGAATTAAAAATCAAGTATTAGAAGTAGAGAATTAACTTTGTTGATGAATTATTGAATGAGTTTATGTTGACTTAGGTTATAATGAAAAGTAAAATATAATAAAATGCATACGAATGTTTGTTCGCAAAAAAGAGGTGTTAATTATGGGAGAATTTAAAATACATTCAAAATTTAAACCTATGGGGGATCAGCCACAAGCTATTGATACTATATTAAAGTCAATAAAACAAGGTAATGAGTTTCAAACTTTATTAGGAGTAACTGGATCTGGTAAGACATTTACTATGGCCAATATAATAGAAAATTTACAAAGACCAACTCTAATTTTGGCTCATAATAAGACTCTTGCAGCTCAATTATGTTCTGAATTTAAAGAGTTTTTTCCAGAAAACATAGTTGAGTACTTTGTATCTTATTATGACTACTATCAACCAGAAGCATATGTACCACAAACTGATACTTTCATTGAAAAAGATGCATCTATAAATGATGAGATAGATAAGCTTAGGCATTCAGCTACATCAGCACTTTTTGAAAGAAGAGATGTAATTATAGTGGCATCAGTTTCTTGTATATATGGACTTGGTAATCCTGATGAATATAAAAAATTAACTATAAGTTTAAGAAAAGGAATGCAAAAAGAGAGAGATGAGATAATAAAAAAACTCATAGAGATTCAATATGAAAGAAATGATATAGATTTTTCAAGAGGAACATTTAGGGTAAGAGGAGACTTATTGGATATCATTCCATCATCAACTTCTAGTAAAGGTATAAGAATAGAATTTTTTGGTGATGAAATTGATAGGATAAGAGAATTTGATGTGTTAACGGGAACAATAATAGGGGAAAGAAATCATGTTTCGATTTTCCCAGCATCTCACTTTGCAACTTCAAAAGAAACTGTAGAGAGATCATTAGGTGAAATAGAGAATGAATTAGAAAATAGACTTAGAGAATTGAATTCACAAGAAAAGTTATTAGAAGCTCAAAGATTAAGACAAAGAACAAACTTTGATATAGAAATGATAAGAGAAATGGGTTATTGTAGCGGAATAGAAAATTATTCTAGAATTTTAGATGGAAGAGCACCAGGTACACCGCCAAAGACATTAATAGATTATTTTCCAGAAGATTTTTTATTATTTATAGATGAAAGTCATGTTACATTACCTCAGGTAAGAGCAATGTATGCTGGAGATAGGTCAAGAAAAAATACGTTAGTTGATTATGGATTTAGATTACCATGTGCTTATGATAATAGACCACTAAAGTTTGAAGAATTTGAAAAAAAGATAAATCAAGTCATGTTTGTTAGTGCAACACCAGCACAATATGAATTAGATCATTCACAGTCTATAGCGGAGCAAGTTATAAGACCAACTGGATTGTTAGATCCTGAAATTGTTATAAAACCAGTAAAAGGTCAAATTGATGATTTATATACAGAAATTCAGGAAACAATATCAAGAGGATATAGAATATTAATTACAACATTAACTAAAAGAATGGCAGAAGATTTAACTAAATATATGATTGAACTAGGTGTAAAAGCCACTTATATGCATTCTGATATTGACACTATCGAAAGAATGAAAATTATTAGAGACTTAAGACTTGGTGAATACGATGTTTTAGTTGGAATAAATCTTTTAAGAGAAGGATTAGATATACCAGAAGTTGCACTAGTTGCAATTTTAGATGCCGATAAAGAAGGATTTTTAAGATCTGAAACTTCTTTAATTCAAACAATAGGAAGAGCCGCTAGAAACTCAGAAAGTAAAGTAATAATGTATGCAGACAATATTACAAAATCAATGAAAAAGGCCATTAGTGAAACTGAAAGAAGAAGAAAAATACAAACACAGTATAATGAAGAGCACGGAATAATACCACAAACAATTAATAAAGAGGTTAGAGATGTAATAGAGGCTACTAAAGTAGCAGAAGAATCAACAGAATATGGCGTTGAAGAAACAAAATCTTTAACTAAGAAAGAAATAAAGAAACTTATAAAAGAATATACAGACGAAATGAAGCTTGCAGCTAAAAATCTTCAATTTGAAAGAGCAGCACAGTTAAGAGATAAGATAGAAGAATTAAAAAGAAAAGAGGGATAAGATGAATGATAAGATAATAATTAAAGGTGCAAAAGTTAATAATTTAAAAAATGTGAGTTTAGAGATACCAAGAGATAAATTAATAGTATTTACAGGATTATCAGGCTCTGGGAAATCCTCTTTAGCTTTTGATACATTATATGCAGAAGGGCAAAGAAGGTATGTTGAATCACTATCTTCTTATGCTAGGCAATTTTTAGGACAGATGGATAAGCCAGATGTTGAATATATAGAAGGATTATCTCCAGCTATATCAATAGATCAAAAAACTACAAGTAAAAATCCAAGATCTACTGTTGGAACTATAACAGAAATATATGACTATTTAAGATTACTATATGCAAGAGTAGGCATTCCGCATTGTCCTAAGTGTGGTAAGGAAATTTCTAAACAATCTGTGGATCAAATAGTGGATAAAATAATATCTTATGGGGATAAAACTAAAATTCAAATTTTAGCTCCAATAGTTCGTGGAAGAAAAGGAACTCATGAAAAGATATTAGAAAATATTAAAAAGAATGGTTTTATAAGAGCTAGAATTGATGGAGAAATGTATGATTTAACTGAAGAAGAGGTTAAACTAGATAAAAATAAAAAACATAATATTGAAGCTATTATAGATAGAATAGTAATAAAGGAAGATATTGAAAAAAGAATTACTGATTCTATAGAAATGGCATTAAAGCTTGCTGATGGTTTAGTTATAGCTAATGTAGTTGGTAAAGAGGATATATTATTTAGTGAAAATTTTGCTTGTCCAGATTGTAGTATTAGTATAGATGAATTAGCACCAAGACTATTTTCTTTTAACTCACCTTTTGGAAAATGTGATTGTTGTGATGGTTTAGGAACTTTATTTGAATTTGATGAAGATTTAGTTATACCTAATAAAGAGTTAAGTATTATGGATGGCGCAGTAGCAAGTTGGGGTGCAGGTAGACTAAAAGAAGAATCGTGGACATTTGCTATATTAAAGGCATTAGAAAGAGAATATGATTTACGACTTAATGTACCAATAAAAGATTTAAGTAAAGAAGAATTGAATTTATTATTGTATGGTACAGATGGAAAGAGAATCAAAGTTGATTATGTAAAAGAAGGTGTAAAGGCTACTTATAATTATTCTTATGATGGAGAGATAAATTCTTTAAAAAGAAGATATAGAGAGACTAACTCAGATTACATAAAGAATGAAATAGAACAATACATGAGTGATAGTTATTGTCCTAAATGTAAGGGAGCAAGGTTGAAGAAAGAAGCCTTATCTGTTAAGGTAGGTGAAAAAAATATATATGAATTTACTACAATGCCAATAAATGAAGAGTTGGAATTTTTAAATAGTTTAGAATTTTCACCTAAAAATAAGATAATAAGTGAACAAGTCGTAAAAGAAATTAGAAATAGACTTCAGTTTTTACTTGATGTAGGATTAGATTATTTAAATTTATCAAGAAAAGCTGGTACTTTATCAGGCGGAGAATCTCAAAGAATAAGATTAGCAACACAAATTGGATCATCACTTATGGGCGTTTTATATATATTAGATGAACCAAGTATCGGTTTGCATCAAAGAGACAATGATAGACTTATAAGTACCTTGAAAAATTTAAGAGATGTAGGAAATACAGTTATTGTAGTTGAACATGATGAAGATACAATAATGGAAGCTGATTGTATTGTTGATATTGGACCAAGAGCAGGAGAACATGGTGGAGAAGTCGTTGCAGTAGGAACTGTAGATGAAATTAAATCATGTAAAGAATCAATAACAGGTCAATATTTAAGAGGTGAAAAGTATGTTGAAATTCCTAAGGAAAGAAGAAAAGGAAATGGAAAAGAAATAAAGGTAATAGGTGCAAAGGAAAATAATTTAAAGAATATAACTGCATCAATTCCTTTAGAAACTTTAACAATAGTAACTGGAGTTTCAGGGTCAGGAAAAAGTACATTTGTTAATGAAATCTTATATAAAGGATTAAACAGATTAATAAATAAAAGCAAAAATCCAATAGGAAACCACAAAGAGATATTAGGTTATGAAAATATAGATAAAATCATAGATATAGATCAAAGCCCAATAGGGAGAACTCCAAGATCAAATCCTGCAACTTATACAGGAACTTTTGATGTAATAAGAGAATTATTTTCTCAAACTAATGAAGCTAAAATGAGAGGTTATAAGCAAGGAAGATTTAGTTTTAATGTTAAAGGTGGAAGATGTGAAGCTTGTTCTGGTGATGGAATAATAAAAATTGAAATGCAATTTTTATCAGATGTTTATGTACCTTGTGAAGTATGTAAAGGAAAAAGATATAATAGAGAAACTTTAGAGGTAAAATACAAAGGTAAAAATATAGATGACGTTTTAAATATGACTGTAGAAGAAGCATTAGAGTTCTTTGAAAATATACCGAGAATAAAGAATAAATTAAAAACATTAAATGATGTTGGATTAGGATATATTAGATTAGGTCAACCGTCTACTCAATTATCAGGTGGAGAAGCTCAAAGAATTAAACTTGCATCAGAACTTTCAAAAAGAAGCACAGGAAAAACATTATATATTCTAGATGAACCAACAACTGGTTTACATATAGATGATGTTAATAGACTTATAGAAATATTACAAAGATTAGTTGATGCGGGTAATACAGTTGTTGTTATTGAACATAATATAGATATGATAAAATGTGCTGATTATCTAATAGATTTAGGTCCAGAGGGCGGAGATAAAGGAGGAACTATTGTAAAAACAGGAACTCCAGAGCAAATAAGTAAATGTGATAAATCATATACTGGTAAGTATTTAAAGAAATTATTGTAATTTGGTTTTAAGTTATTAATTTTTTATTAAGATATCATCTATGAGCGTTTATAATATAGACATTTGTATACGATAAATTTTACAATATAAATATGATATTAAATATAATGTGAAAATAAATTGATAATTATAGAAAACATAGGAATATTATAAAATAGTACGTTTTACTGATAAAAACAAAATGATATGTTTATAATGTCATAATTACTCTTTTTGTTGTATAATCATTATTATGATGTAGTAAATATGTATTGAGGTGAAGTTATGGATTTTTCAAAAATATCCGCAGGAATATTTGCAGCAATTTTCATTGTGGTTTTATATTTTATAATTTATTATGCATTAAAAATAATGTATAAAGATATAAAAGGTGGAGGAAGAAGAAGAAGACCGACTAATTCTAGAGGTAATTTTGGTTTAGAGGTATTAAAACCGGGCGAGTCTACTGATTTAAAAGAAGGTTCGGTAATTCCAATAAGAAACGATTTAACTGTTGGAAGAAAAGAAGAAAATTCTATTTCCCTTTCGGATCAGCACGTTTCAGGTAATCATGCGAGAGTATTTGTAAGAAATACTGGATTGTTTATTGAAGATTTAAATAGTACAAATGGGACTTATGTTAATGGAAATAAAATAAAAGGTAAACAAAAGTTATCTAACAAAGATGAAATAAGAATAGGTACTTCTACATTTAAAGTTCTAAGCTAGAGATTTAGCGGATGAGGTGAGATAGTGAGACGAAAAGGTGATACTAAGTTAATGATATTAACTTATATATTGTGCATGGCTCTTTTTGTGAATTTAGCAATTTTAAAAGATCCTATAGATAAGGGTGCCATATATATGGGTGCAATAATATGTGTGTTAATAACAGTAGCTAAGATTTTAATGAATAAGTTTTATCCTAATGGAGATAAATTTTTATTTATATTTTCATGTATATTGTCAGTTATAGGTATAGCTGTATTATATAGATTAGATGTTACAGTAGCTATAAAACAATTAATATGGGTTATAGCAGGGATTGTAATATATATGTTTATAGTACTTTCAATACCTGATATACGGGAGTTTGTAAAATATAAAAATGTATTCTTAATTATAACATTAATGTTAATGCCATTAGCATTAATGTTTGGTTCGAAAATATATGGAGCTACTAACTGGGTATTTATTGGAGGAATGGGCTTTCAACCGTCGGAATTTGGAAAGGTAGCATTTGTACTGTATCTTGCTGCAGCACTTCAAAACTATGAAGATAAAAATAATATAAAAGAGGATTTTAAACAACTTTGGGAACCGGCTTTGGTAGTTATGTTTTCATTAGGGTGTATGGTTCTTCAAAAAGATTTAGGATCAGCTTTAATATTCTTTGGAATAGCAATTACAATGCTTTATGTTGGAACAGGAAAAAAGAAATATGTAATAATAAGTTTAATTCTATTTTTAGTAGGTGCTTTTATTGCTTATAAGTTATTTGGTCATGTGAGACAAAGAGTAGAAATTTGGAGAGATCCTTGGAGTGATACAACTGGTCAAGGATATCAGATAGTTGAAGGAATGTATGCTATAGCATCAGGAGGATTATTTGGCAGTGGTCTTGGTCAAGGATATCCAGGATTTGTTCCAGTTAATACTTCGGATTTTATATTTGCAGTAATTTGTGAAGAACTTGGAATAATAATAGGTCTTGGAGTTATGATTATATATTTCTTAATGTTCTATAGAGGAATGAGAAGTGCTGTTTTTATAAAAGATAGATTTTCTCAATTAACTGCAGTTGGTTTTAGTGCCATGATAGCTTGTCAAGTATTAGTTATCATAGGTGGGGTTTTTGCGGTAATACCATTAACAGGTATAACCTTACCCCTTGTTAGTTATGGTGGTTCCTCAGTTATAACCATGTTTTTTGCGCTTTCAATACTGCAAAAAATATCAGAGGAGGACTAACTATGAAGGATATTTCAGATAGTGTAAAAAAAGTGATGATAGTTTTTCTATTTTGTTTCGTAGCTCTTATTTCTTATATAGCATATTTTCAAGTTTTTAATGCTCCGAAAATAGCAGAGCAACAAGGAAATAAAAGATTAAGTGCAAGAAGAAATGAAGTACTTAGAGGAACTATATATGATAGAAATGACAATGCTTTAACTAAAAGTGAAAAGAATAATGCTCTTACTCAGAAAAGAGAATATATATATGGTGATTTATATACTCATGCTTTAGGATACGTAGATCCAATATATAGAGCTACAGGCCTAGAAGCAGCATATGATAAAGAATTATCAGAGTATAGCTCTATTGGTAATACATTTTTAAACTTAACTAAAGATTTTTCAATGGATAATTTAAAGGATGCTTTTAAGCAGAGAAAAAAAGAAGAAAATAAAATAGGTAATAGTATAATAACTACTTTAAATACCAATATTCAGAAGGTAGCTTATGATGCTCTTGGAAAGAATAAAGGTGCAGTAGTTGCATTAGACCCTAAAACAGGGGAAGTTCTTGCAATGGTATCAAAGCCAACATATGATCCAAATAATTTAGAGGCAGCAATGAAAGCAGCTAATGAAGGAAGTGCGGATGATAGTCCACTTATAAATAGAGCGACTGGGGGATTATATCCACCAGGCTCAACATTTAAAACAGTTACTCTTACAAGTGCTTTAGAAAATATAGCAGGAATAACTAATAGACAATTCCAAGATGATGGTAAGCTTGTATTCAATGATAGTCATTCATTAAGCAATGCAGGTGGAGCAGCTTATGGAAGCTTGGATTTAAAAAATGCATTTAGAGTGTCAAGTAACGTTGTCTTTGGTGGTTTAGCAATGGAATTAGGCAATGATAAATTGAAATCTACAGCAGAAAAATTTGGATTTAATAATTCTATAGAAGCTGATGGATTTACAATACAAAAAAGTCAATTTCCAACACTAAAAAGTTATGAAGTTGGAAGTATAGCACAAACAGGAATAGGTCAAAGTAGTATATTATCTACGCCTATGCAAATGGCTTTAGTATCTAGCACAATAGCTAATGATGGAGCTATGATGAAACCTAAATTAGTTAATAAAGTTATTGATAAGGATGGAAATACAGTAAAAACAGTAAATCCTGAAAAATTAAAACAAGTTATGGATGCAAATGAAGCTGCTATAATAACAGATTATATGAAAAATTTAGTTGATTCTAAATTAAATAGTAGTTGGAGTATATTTAGAGGTACAGAAACTTGTGGTAAAACAGGAACAGCAGATTATCAATTACCAAATGGCCAAGATGCTAAACCACATTCATGGTTCATAGGTTTTGCACCAGAGAATAATCCTAAAGTTGCAATAGCTGTTATTGTTGAAAATGGTGGATATGGATCAGGAGTCGCAGCCCAAGTTGCAGGTGAAGTTATACAATCTGCATTATCAAATCAAAAATAAAAGAATAAGTTCTGTTTTAAATTTATGTTTATATATGAATAAGTATAGTCCAATTTTATCTATTACATAATTAACACATATTTAAAACAAAGCTAAAATTAAATATATTTAACTAACGCTATGTCTAGATGGTGTGTATAATGTAACACTATCTAGACATAGCGTTAACTAAATGTTGATATTGTAATATCGATAGTATATTATAATATCAACATTATTAGAATACAGAAAAATATAATTTGCGGAGGTGATGATAATATTTGACTTTAAAAATCAACTTAAAATTTTACCAGATAAGCCTGGGGTATATTTAATGAAGAATTCTCTTGGTGAAGTTATTTATGTTGGAAAAGCAAAAATACTTAAAAATAGAGTAAGACAATACTTTCAAAATTCAAAAAATCATTCTGAAAAAGTAAAAGCTATGGTAAAGAATATTGCAGAATTTGAATATATAATCACTGACTCAGAAATGGAAGCATTAATATTAGAATGTAATCTAATAAAAAAATATAGTCCAAGATATAACATACTTTTAAAGGATGATAAGTTTTACCCGTTTATAAAAGTTACTATAAACGAAGAATTTCCTAAAATTTTTATTACTAGAAAATATGCAAAAGATGGTAATAAATATTTTGGACCATACACTAATATAGCTTCTGTTTATGAAACTATGAACTTAATAAAAAAAATATTTCCAATAAGAACATGTAAGAAAGCTATAACAGAAGGTGGTAATCCAACTAGACCATGTTTAAATTATCATATAAAAAAATGCAATGCACCTTGTGCAGGATACATATCTAAAGAAGAATATAGAAATATGATAAGTGAAGTAATGGAACTTTTAAGTGGAAAGAATAAAGATTTAGTAAATAAACTTCAAAAAGATATGGAGAATGCTTCACAAAACTTGGAATTTGAAAAGGCAGCTTCATTGAGGGATAAAATAATAGCTATAGATAATATAGTAGAAAAACAAAAGATCTTTAAATCTCAAGAAGGAGACGAAGATTTTATTAATTTGTATAAAGATGAAAAAGATTGTTGTGTTCAAGTATTCTTTCTTAGAGGTGGAAAAGTTACTGGCAGAGAACATTTTATATTGGAAAATAGTACATATCAAGAGGAAAGTAGTATTCTATCTCAGTTTATGATTTCTTTTTATGGGGGAACGCCTAAAGTACCTAAACATATTTATATCCCTAAAGAACAAGATACTGAAATTTTAGAAGAATTTTTAAAAATAAAAAGAGGTTCTAAAGTTAATGTTAAAGTGCCTAAAAAGGGAAGTAAAAAAGAAATGTTAGAATTAGTAAAAAATAATGCAAAGCTTACTTTAGAACAATTTAAAGAAAAGTTATTAATGGACAAGGAAATAAATAGAGGGTGTTTAGAAGAACTGAAGGAACTTTTGAATTTAGATGATATACCAAATAGAATAGAGTCTTTTGATATATCTAATATACAAGGAGTAGATTCAGTTGGTTCTATGATAGTCTTTGAAAATGGAAAAGCCAAGAATAGTGATTATAGAAGGTTTAGTATAAAATATGTTAAAAATGGTAATGAATATGATAGCATGAGAGAAATTTTAGAAAGAAGATTTACTCATGGATTAAAAGAAGTAAAAGAAATACAAGAGAGAAATCTTAAGTTTTCAAATGGAAAGTTCTCTAATTTTCCAGATCTAATTATGATGGATGGTGGAAAAGGTCAAGTTAATGTAGCTAAAGAGGTATTAAATAAGTTGGATATAAAGATACCTGTATGCGGATTAGTTAAAGATGATCACCATTCAACTAGAGGGATTATTTATAATAACGAAGAGATTATTATAAATAGAAGCTCAAATCTTATGCAATTTATAAGAAGAGTACAAGATGAAGTTCATAGATTCGCAATAACATATCATAGAAGTTTGAGAGATAAGAGAACACTACATTCAATATTAGAAGATATACCTAATATTGGTGCAAAAAGAAGAAGAGCGTTACTTATGAAATTTGGAAGTGTTGAGAATATAAAAAATGCTAAATTAGAAGAATTATTATCTACAGAATCAATAGATAATAAGGCTGCAGATAGTATTATATCTTATTTTAAAAAACATGAACATAATTCATAATTTATGCTATAATAATACGGAAATAATAATATTTACTTAAAAAATCAATATAAGTATTTGAGGAGTTTTATCATGAATCAAAATAAAAACTATAGAGTTTTATTTAGCAATTTATACAAAGATACACAAATGCAAGAAAATGCAAAAATGAGTGAGCATATAAATTTTAGAGTTGGGGGACCAGTAGATATACTTTTAACTCCAAATACTAAAGAACAAATAGTAGAAACAATAAAGATATGTAAAGAAAATAAGATACCTTTTTATGTTCTAGGAAATGGATCTAATGTTTTAGTTAAAGATTCTGGAATAAGAGGAGTTGTTATAAAGTTATCTGAATTTAATAATATAGTTAGAGATGGAAATATAATAAAAGCAGAAAGTGGTGCGTTATTAAAAGATGTATCAGCTGAAGCTTTGAAAGCATCATTAACTGGATTTGAATTTGCATGTGGAATCCCAGGTAGTGTAGGTGGAGCTGTGTTTATGAATGCAGGTGCTTACGATGGAGAGGTTTCTTTTGTAATTAAAGAAGCAGAAGTTATGGATGAAGAGGGAAATATAATAACTCTGTCAAAAGAGGAATTAAAATTAGGCTATAGAACATCAATAATAATGAAAAAAAATTATATAATAATAAGTGCGACTTTCTGTTTTGAATCTGGAGAGAAAGATAAAATCGAAGGAAGAGTTTCGGAATTAACTAATAAGAGAGAAGAAAAGCAACCTTTAGAATTCCCATCTGCAGGTAGTACATTCAAAAGACCAGAAGGTCATTTTGCTGGTAAGTTAATTCAAGATGCAGGATTAAAAGGTTTTACTTTAGGTGGAGCTGCTGTATCAGGCAAACATTGTGGTTTTATAATAAACAAAGGGAATGCTACAGCTAAGGATATTCTAGATTTAATAGAATATGTTCAAAAAGAAGTAAAGAAGCAATTTGATGTAGATTTATATCCAGAAGTTAGAATAATAGGTGAAGATTAATCATATAATATTTAAAAAAATAAAGAACTCAAAAGCGTTAATGCTTTTGAGTTCTTTATTTTTAAAAAAGGCTATGTTTTAGCAGCATGTTGATATATGCCACTTTACCTATTGCATATATCAACATGCATTTAAAACAGAGCCTAAAAAACTCTATATTGGAATTTTTAAAGTATTATTTAGTAGAAAATGTAGAATTTTTAAAGATTGAAAGGCTGATGAAATTTAAGGTTATGGATATATTTTTCAATTGACAATGAACAATTGACAATTTAGGATGAAATCACAATATGATTTCTAAATATATATTTTTTAAGAAAGCCGGTGGCTTTCAACCACAATTGTCCACTGTCAATTGTAAATTGTTCATTGAAGGGTGGTGTAGCCACTTTTGTTCATGTATAGGAAATTATAGAATTTTTGAAGCTTGAAAGGCTGATGAAATCTAAGGTTATGAATATATGTTTGAATTGACAATGAACAATTGACAATTTAGGATGAAATCACAATGTGATTTCTAAATATATATTTTTTAAGAAAGCCAGCGGCTTTCAACCACAATTGTCCATTGTCAATTGTAAATTGTTCATTGAAGGGTGGCGTAGCCACTTTTGTTCTTATAATATTGATAAAACATTTAATTAAAAACAGTCATAGAACTTTTTTTATTACAATGTATACTCTATAATATGTTATAATTTTAAGATGATAGTTATTAAATAAGTTATCGTTTATAGATAAGGAGGTCTTATTAGATGAGATTTGTGATAGTTACAGGATTATCAGGTGCAGGTAAAACACAAGCAACTAGAAGTTTAGAAGACTTAGGATATTTTTGTGTTGATAATTTGCCACCTAAATTAATAAATAAATTTGCAGAGTTATGTTCTCAAAGCGATGGGAAAATTGATAAAGTTGCATTAGTAATTGATATAAGAGGAGGAGTCTTCTTTGATGATTTATTTGAAACTTTAAATTACTTAAAGGAAAATGAATTTAAATATGAAATATTATTTTTAGATGCCTCAGATGAAGTTCTTATAAAGAGGTTTAAAGAATCAAGAAGAAGTCATCCATTATCACCAGATGGTAGAGTTTTAAATGGAATAATTCAAGAAAGAAGCAAATTAAGAGAAATTAAAGACAGAGCAGATATAATAATTGATACATCAAAATATGCTATAAGAGATTTAAGAGAAAAGATGAATGAACATTATGGGGATAATATTGAATCAGAAAAGCAATTATCAATTACTGTATTAAGCTTTGGATTCAAATATGGTATACCAGTGGATTCAGATTTAGTATTTGATGTAAGGTTTATACCAAATCCATTTTATATACCTGAACTTAAACAATATTCAGGTAATGATAAATCAGTAAAAGATTATGTACTAAAGCAAGAAGAAACTATTACTTTTGTAGAAAAGTTACAGGATATGCTTGAATATTTAGTACCTAATTATATAAAAGAGGGAAAAAGACAACTTATAATTTCTATAGGATGCACAGGGGGAAGACATCGTTCTGTAGCAATTGCTAATGAGATTCATGAAAGATTAAATAAAGGAAATTACAAAGCAAAGATAGAGCATAGAGATGTTGGTGAAGATCTTCATAGAGGAGAAAAGAAACTATGAGGATAAAGGAATTAATTAAACCGGGAATCAAAGTTAAGAGGTGGCTCTTCTTTGGTATATTTGGGATATTATTAATTGCATTCGGATTTACAGAATTAGTAACTCATAGAGTATATGATTTATATTATAAAATATTTTATGTATTTTTAAATATTACAGGAATTTTTGTTTTGTATATTTCGGTAACTGAAAGTATGAAATCAATAATAGCATTAGTAAATAGAGGATATATAAAAGTATCTTTTGACAGTAAAAAGATAGAAAGTTTTATAGAGGAAAAGAGATTATTAATAAAGGGACCTAAGATAGTAGTTATAGGAGGCGGAACAGGCCTCTCTACTATGCTTAGGGGACTTAAGTACTATACATCTAATATAACTGCAATAGTAACAGTTGCTGATGATGGTGGTGGATCTGGAGACTTAAGAGAAGACTTAGGAATGCTTCCACCAGGAGATATAAGAAACTGTATATTAGCTTTAGCAGATACAGAGCCTATAATGGAGAATTTACTTCAATATAGATTTAAAGAAGGAAAACTGAAGAACCAAAGTTTTGGTAATTTATTTTTAGCAGCAATGGATGGCATTTCTGATAATTTTGAAGAAGCGGTACAAAAAATGAGTTCTGTATTAGCAGTTACAGGAAAAGTTGTTCCAGTAACTTTAGATAATATGGAACTTGAAGCAACCCTTAAAAATGGAAAAGTGATTAGGGGAGAATCTCAAATACCGGAAGAAGCTATAAAACAAAATTCAAAAATAAGAAATTTTAGAATTATACCTGAAAATGCAAAGCCATTAAAAGAAGCTATAGAAGCTATAAGAGAAGCTGATGCCATCGTTATGGGACCAGGAAGCCTTTATACAAGTATAATACCTAATTTATTAGTAAAAGATATAGCAAAAGAAGTAAGAAAAAGCGAGGCATTAAAGTTTTATATATCTAATATAATGACACAGCCAGGTGAAACTACAAAGTTTAAAGTATCAGATCACTTAAAGGTATTACAAAAATATGGTGGTAAAGATATAGTGAATTATGTTATTGCTAATGTTGGTGAAGTGGAAAATGAATTAAAAGAAAAGTATAAATTAGAAGATGCTGAATTAGTTAAACTAGATAGTGAAGCTGTAGATAACTTAGGAATAAAAATAATTGGTGACAATTTAGTTAAAATAAGTAAGGGATTTATAAAGCATGATGCTGATAAATTAGCTCAAGTTTTAGTTGATACTATTATGGAAAAGAAATTGCTATATGATAAGAAAAAGATAATAGAATATATGTATTTATCTCAGCGTATTAAAGAAAGAGTAAAAGAAGAGAAAACTAAATCAATTCTAAAAAAATTATAGATAAGGGGAAATAGGATGTCATTTTCATCTAAAGTTAAAGGCGAAATATGTAGATATGTGGATATGTGTAAAGAAGATGCATTAGCAGAAATATCTGCAATAATGAAAGTGAGTGGAACCATAGCTTTTAGTGGAAGTGGTTTAAGCTTCAAAATGACCACAGAAAATCCAGCAAGTGCAAGACTAATATTTACTATATTAAAAGAACATTTTAATATACACTCAAAGCTTATGGTTAAAAAAAGTAATTCTCTAAAAAAGAATAATATTTATATGGTTGTTATTTCAGAAGATATGGGTGTTAGAGAGCTATTATACGAGACTGGAATACTGCAAGATATTGATGGCATAATGAACTTAAATTACCGAATTAATAAGAGTATGATTGAAACAGAAGAGAACAGAAGAGCCTATATAAGAGGTGCTTTTATTGGTGGTGGAAGTATAAGTAATCCAGAAAGAACATATCATTTAGAATTTGTTACTCATAGTGAAGAATATGCTATAGATTTAAAGGATATTATAAATACTTTTGGATTGAATTCTAAAGTTATCCAAAGAAAAAGTAGTCATATAATTTATATTAAAGAAGGAGAACAAATTGTAGACTTACTTAATATAATTGGTGCTCATGCATCTCTATTAGAACTTGAAAATATACGTATAATGAAGGAAATGAGAAATAATGTAAATAGACTCGTTAATTGTGAAACTGCTAATTTATCTAAAACAGTTAACGCTGCAGTTAGACAAGTTGAAAGTATTAGATTAATTCAAAATAAAATAGGATTACAAAGATTACCACAAAATCTTAGAGAAGTAGCAGAATTAAGATTAAATTATCCGGATGAGTCATTAAAAGAATTAGGACAAATGCTTGATCCGCAAGTTGGAAAGTCTGGAATAAATCATAGACTAAGAAAAATTGAGAAAATAGCAGAAGAATTAAGAACGGGAAACTAAGGCACATTCAAAAAAATAATTAGACTATAAAAAGGGAGGATAAATTTATGTTTACACACGTAGTATTTTTTAAATTAAAGGACCCAACTAGGGAAAATATAAAGTTTGTTGAGGAAGCTTTATTAAGTATGAACGGAAATATTGAAGAACTTAAGGAATTAGAAGTTGGTGTTGATGTTATAAGAAGTGAAAGAAGCTTTGATATTGGAATTATAACCAGATTCGACTCTAAGGAAGACTGTTTAGCTTATGATATTAATGAATATCATGTGGAAAAAGTTAAAAAGGTTGTTGGACCTTATGTGGAATGTAGTAAGTCATTAGATTTTTAGAATGAATTTAATAAAAGCTACGTTAGATGCTTTGTATCTAACGTAGCTTTCTCCATCTTAGTATTGTAGTTTTTTTCATTTATAATTAATTTTACGGTAGGAATTTCGTTAGGAAATCTATCAATCTTGTTATAATTGATATATGAAATTAGTAGTATGGCTATAATACTAATAGGAATTAATTTACGCATATTTAACACCTCTTAAATTAATTATACAATACACTTATTTTACGCATATTGTATTATAAAAGAATTTTACTAAAGTTAGTGTTTTGGTTTAAGAATTAATATTGTTAGTCTATAATTATATATAGGTGGTGATTACTTTTTGGAAAAAGTTGAATTTTTAAATAAGCTTAGAGAATTTAATAGTATTGTATGTATAGCTCAATTTGGTAGTTACGGAACTGAATATTGGATAAGGGATAGAAGTGATATTGACTTAGCTGTGATTGTAAAATCAAACATTAGTTTTCTTGATACATTAGATATTGAAGAGGAACTTGTAGAATTAGCAATGGAATACTATAATTATGATAAAATTCATCTTACATTTATATTATTTAAGGAATTCGAAAGCAAGTATGCAAGGATTGCAGTAGATAGTAATAATAAATATATAGTTGATGAAGAAGCATGGTATGATTTTCAACACTATGTTTTAAAATTTGTTAGAAATAATGAACGATTGGAGAAGATTTTAAAGATAGATGAACAGTATAGTTATTTTGGAGGTGTGATAGATGAGTCCTTACTATAAGTATAAAAAAGAAAAGTTTTTAGAAAAATATAAGGCTGCTTATAATAATTTAAGTGATTTAAAGGAATCTATTAATCAATATAAAAACACTAATAGTAAAATAATTAGAAGAGCTATGTTTGCATTTTTTCAAGATTTTTGTGAATATATTATTGATATGTGCGAAAGTTATATAATCATTAATGATGGAAGAGTGAATAGTACGACAACTTCATTAAAATTAATAGAACAAGCTTTTAATGAGGGCTTTTTTGATAAAAATCTAAAGAACTGTTTATCTATGGCAGTGAAGTTAAGAAATAGATACACTCATGATTATTATCAGAGAGAGTCTAGTGAAAAGCAAATTGAAGATTTTTGCTTTCAAAAATTAGCTTACTTAGAAATATTTTTAGAGGAAAGTAAAGAGCATGTGATATTAAAATATAAGGATAATAGTAAAAATAATTAGATATATTTAATTTTTATGGAAAGGAGGTACATTACTGAGATGATGTCAACTAAAAATGAGAAAGAAATAAGGGTAGCTGATAAGGAAAGAAAAGACTTTGTTCATCTTCATCTTCACACTGGATATAGTTTATTAGATGGATCGGGAAAAATAAAAGAGATTATGGCAAAAACAAAAGAACTTGGAATGGATAGTATAGCTATAACTGATCATGGAGTTTTATATGGACTTGTAGATTTTTATAAAGCAGCCCTTGAATATGGGATTAAACCAATACTTGGATGTGAAGTATATGTTGCAGGAAAATCTATGAAAATAAAGCAACCTGATAAAGATAATTCAACATATCATTTAGTTTTGTTAGTAAAAAATGAGATTGGCTATAGAAATTTAATGAAAATAGTATCTACAGCATCAATAGAAGGGTTCTATTATAAGCCTAGAGTGGATCATGAGTATTTAAAGGCACATAGTGAAGGGCTAATAGCTCTTAGCGCTTGTTTAGGCGGAGAAGTGCAATCTTATGAGTTAAAAGGTAACTATGAAAAGGCTAAAGAAACAGCACTTTTATATAAAGAAATATTTAAAGAGGATTTCTATTTAGAAATTCAAAATCATGGCATGGATGAACAAAGAAAAGTAAATGAAGAAAATATAAAGTTATCTAAAGAATTAGGAATACCATTAGTAGCAACTAATGATGTTCATTACATAAAAAAAGATGGTTATAAATCACATGACATATTAATGTGTATTCAAACAGGAAAAACTGTGGATGATGTTAATAGAAGAAGATATCCTTCAGATCAGTTCTATTTAAAATCTCCTGAAGAAATGTGGGAAATGTTTTCTTACATACCTGAAGCATTAGAGAATACTGTGAAAATTTCTAAGCAGTGTAATTATGAATATAAATTCCATGAATCTAAGTTACCTAAATTTCCATTACCAGAAGGTGAAGAACCATATAACTATTTGAAGAATACTTGTTATATGGGATTAATAGAGAGGTATGAGGAATTTAAAGAGTTTAGGGGGAAGGATCTAGATTATGCTAAATTAGATGACTTAAAATCTAAAAATGATTCTGCAAAAGATCTTATAGATAGGCTTGAATATGAGCTTCAGATAATAAAACAAATGGGATATATTGATTATTTCCTAATTGTTTGGGATTTTATTAAATTTGCCAATGATAATGGAATACCAACAGGACCTGGCCGTGGTAGCGCCGCAGGCTCAATAATTGCATATACATTAGGAATAACCAAGATAGATCCAATAAAGTATAGTCTAATATTTGAAAGATTCTTAAATCCTGAAAGAGTATCTATGCCCGATATTGATAGCGATTTTTGCTATGAGAGAAGACAGGAAGTAATAGATTATGTAGTAGAAAAGTATGGAGAAGATAATGTATCTCAAATTATAACCTTTGGAACAATGGCAGCTAGAGCATGTATTAGGGATGTAGGTAGAGCTATGAATTATAGCTATAGTGAAGTTGATAAGATATGTAAAATGATACCTACAATGCTTGGTATAACTATAGAAAAGGCACTTGATTTTAATCCTGAACTTAAAGAGATATATGATAAAGACGAAAGAGTTAAGTCATTAATAGATATGTCAAAGGACTTAGAAGGACTTCCAAGACATTCATCAACTCATGCAGCTGGTGTAGTTATTGCATCAACGCCATTAGTTCAATACGTACCTTTACAAAAAAATGATGAAATGATAGTAACTCAATTTGGAATGACTACGTTAGAAGAACTAGGATTATTGAAAATGGATTTCTTAGGTCTTAGAACGTTAACTGTAATGAATGAGGCACTTAAAATTATAAAAGAAAATAGAAATATAGATATAGATTTAGATAAAATCGATTTTGACGATAAAGAAGTTTATAAGATGATAGGGGAAGGGAAGACTGCTGGAGTATTCCAATTAGAATCTCCTGGAATGGTATCCTTTATGAAAGAATTAAAGCCTGATTCTTTAGAAGATATAATTGCCGGAATTTCATTATATAGACCAGGTCCAATGGCTGAAATACCAAGATATATAGAATGTAAGAGAAATCCTGAGAAAGTTAAATATGATGCACCAGAACTAGAAGAAATACTAGATGTAACGTATGGAGTAATGGTATATCAAGAGCAAGTTATGGAGATAGTTAGAAAGCTAGCAGGATATTCTATGGGACGAAGTGATATGGTTAGAAGAGCCATGTCAAAGAAGAAGCATAAAGTCATGGAAGAAGAAAGAAAGAATTTCATTCATGGAATTATAGAAAATGATGAAGTGGTAGTTCCAGGATGTATTAGAAATGGAATTAGTGAAGAAGCAGCAAATAAGATCTTTGATAATATGATGGATTTTGCTTCGTATGCATTTAATAAATCCCATGCAGCAGCATATGCAGTAGTTGGATATCAAACTGCATATTTAATGAAATATTATCCTGTAGAAATGATAGCAGCCATGTTAAATTCATTTATGGGAAGTAGTGAAAAAGTAGTATATTATATTTCGAAAGCTGAAGAATTGGGTATACAAGTACTTCCACCAGATATAAATGAAAGTTTTGCTAAATTTACTGTTAAAGGAGAAACTATCAGATTCGGTTTGGCAGCTATAAAAAATGTTGGTATGAATTTAATAAATAGTGTTGTGAAAACAAGAGAGAATAAAGGTAAATTTGATTCATTATTTGATTTCATTAGTAAGATAGATTTATCTGCTATAAACAAAAGAACTATTGAAAGTTTAATAAAATCAGGAACATTTGATAGCTTTAAGATATATAGATCAAAATTATTGGCTGTATATGAAAAAATGGTTGATAGTATTTCAAGTGATAGAAAAAGAAATATAGATGGACAAATAAGTTTGTTTGCATCAGATGATATTTATGTACCAGAAATAGAATATCCAAATATAAATGAATTTGATAAACGTTCATTATTAACAATGGAAAAAGAGATGACGGGATTATATATATCAGGTCATCCATTAGATGATTATGTACAAAGTTTAAAATTTCAAACTTCAAATGAAATAGGAAAAATATTTTCACATCATGAGTTATTAGATGATACTTTAGAAATTCCAATGCTAGATGATGTTATTATTAATAATGAATCTGGAATTAATGATAATGATAGAGTAATTCTTGGTGGAATATTAACACAAGTGAATAAAAAAGTTACAAGAAATAACACAATTATGGCATTTTTACAATTAGAAGATTTAACTGGAACCATAGAAGTTATAGTTTTTCCAAAAGTATTAGATAGAGTTAGAGAACTATGCAATGAGGACGATCTAGTAATAATTAAAGGTAGAATAAGTCTAAAAACAGATGAGTTGCCTAAATTAATATGTGAAAGTATAGAACCTTTGGAAAAAATAAATGCTTCTAAAATATATTTAAGAGTACAAAATACTATTAAAGCAAAAGAATTAAGTTTAAATTTAAAGGACTTAATAAAAAATTATAAAGGTGATACACCTATTTATATTTTTGCAGCAGAGCAAAGACAGAAGTTTAGAGTTCCAAGAGATAGATGGATAGATATGAATGAAGAATCTTTAGATTTACTAAGAAAATTTGTTGGAGATGAAAATGTAAAAGTGATAGAATTATAGTTATTAAGGGTATAATATCTAATAGTGTAAAATAAAAAATAATCATAATAGTATATGATTTTAATTTTACTTGGTTATAATATAAGTTGAGTGTTATTTAAAAATATATAAAATTAGTATATAATCTAATATGTTAACACTATTTTATTTAATAATTATCATGATAAATAAAGAATTATATATAATATTGTCTAAAAAATCACTAAATATGTTATGGATTTTTTAGATAAAAATATATTAATATCAAAACTTATCTAAATATGATTGATAAATATTACATTTTTATGTACAATTGTTAGTGGTTAATAAGATATGCATAAACTATGCGCAGGTAGGACTTTGGGTGTCCTAGTTGTTTTTTAAGGAGGAATATATTATGAAGAAAATAGCTATTTTAACAAGTGGTGGAGATGCCCCAGGAATGAATGCCGCTATAAGAGCAGTAGTAAGAACAGCCATTGATAAAGGACTTGAAGTTATGGGAGTTCAAAGAGGCTACAGTGGATTACTTAATGGTGAGCTATTTGCAATGAATAGAACATCAGTATCTGATATTATTCAAAGAGGTGGAACAATCCTAAGAACTGCTAGATGCCCAGAGTTCAAAGATGAAGAGGTAAGAAAAAGAGCAGTTAAAATACTAAATGCTTATGGTGTAGATGCTTTAGTTGTTATTGGTGGAGATGGATCTTTCATGGGAGCCAAGTTACTATCAAAACTAGGAATCAAAACTATAGGATTACCAGGAACAATAGATAATGATTTAGCTTATACTGATTTCACAATAGGATTTGATACAGCATTAAATACTATTGTTGATGCAATAAATAAAATAAGAGATACATCAACTTCTCATGAAAGAGTTTCAATAATTGAAGTTATGGGAAGAGATTGTGGAGATTTAGCTCTTCATGCTGGTATATCAAGTGGAGCAGAAGCTATAATAGTTCCAGAAATGGGTGACTTCGATAGAGATGCTCTTTGCAGAACTATATTAGAAGGTAAAAACCATGGAAAAACTCATAGTATAGTTATTCTTGCAGAAGGAATTGGTGGAGCAGAAGAACTATCAAAATATGTTCAAGAATTAACAGGAATAGAAGCAAGAGCTACAATTTTAGGTCATATTCAAAGAGGTGGAGCACCATCAGCTTCCGATAGAGTTTTAGCTTCAAGATTAGGAGCTAGAGCAGTAGATGTTCTTCTACAAGGAGAAACTTCAAGAGTAATAGGAATTAGAGATAATCAAATTATAGACCAAGATATAGATGAAGCATTAGCTATGGAAAGCAAATTCGATATAGATCTATATAATGTAGCAGAAGTATTATCACGCTAATAAATTTTTATTTATATAAATTTTTATAAACTAATTAGAATAAAGAGGAGTGTACTTACATGAGAAAGACTAAAATGATTTGTACTATTGGACCAGCAAGTGAAGACAGAGAAATATTAGAACAAGTAATGTTAGCAGGAATGAATGCTTCAAGACATAACTTTTCACATGGTGATCACGAAGAACATAGAGGAAGAATAGAAAAAGTTAAAGAATTATCAAAGAAACTTGATAAAGAAATAGCTATCATTCTTGATACAAAAGGACCAGAAATAAGAACTGGAAAATTCGAACCAAACAAAGTTGAATTAGTTAAGGGTACAGAATTTACAGTATATGCAGGAGACATGTCAGTAGTTGGAGACACTACAAAATGTGCAGTTACTTATGAAGGATTAGCTAATGATGTTAAGCCAGGAAACACAATCTTAATAGATGACGGTTTAGTAGGATTAACTGTTAAATCAGTAAAAGGAAACGCAGTTATCTGTGAAGTTCAAAATACTGGATTAGTTGGAACTCATAAAGGTGTAAATGTACCAGGAGTTTCAATTCAATTACCAGCTCTTACAGAAAAAGATAAATCAGATTTAATATTTGGTTGTGAAATGGGAGTTACTATGATAGCAGCTTCATTCGTAAGAAAAGCAGCTGACGTAGTAGCTATAAGAAAAGTTCTTGATGAAAATGGTGGAAAGAACATCTTAATCTGCCCTAAAATCGAAAACCAAGAAGGTGTTGATAACATCGATTCAATCTTAGAAATCTCTGATGCTGTAATGGTAGCTAGAGGAGATCTTGGTGTTGAAATTCCAATAGAACAAGTACCAGCAGTTCAAAAAATGATCATCCAAAAATGTAATGCAGCTGGAAAGCCAGTTGTTACTGCAACTCAAATGTTAGATTCTATGATCAGAAATCCAAGACCAACAAGAGCTGAAGTTTCAGACGTAGCTAATGCTATCTTAGATGGTACTGATGCTATAATGTTATCAGGAGAAAGTGCTAACGGAACTTACCCAGTAGAAGCTGTTAGAACTATGGCTAAAATTGCTGAAGAAACTGAAAAACAATTAGCTCATAAAGTTGCTTACTCTAACAACAAATCTTCTATGTCAGAAGTAATTTCAAGAGCAGCATGTAATGCAGCTAATGAATTAGAAGCAACTGCTATAATTTCTTCAACTCAAACAGGAGCTACTGCTAAGAGAATATCTAAATCTAGACCAGATTGTACAATCATAGCTGTTACTCCAGATGAAGTAGTAGCAAAACAATTAGCATTCTCATGGGGAGTTTATCCAATAGTTGCTGATAAAATGTCTTCAACTGACGAAATGATGGTAAAATCAGTTGAAATAGCAAAAGAACATAACTATGTTAAAAATGGTGATACAGTAGTTTTAGCTGCTGGAGTTCCAGTTGATAAAACAGGAACAACTAACCTATTAAAAGTTAGCGTAGTAGGCGAATAATAAATTTATAATAAAAAAGCTTTCGATTTTATTCGAGAGCTTTTTTATTCTTTTTATTAATTATTTTACAAATAATTTTAGTTAAATAATTAAATGTAAAAATTATTTACAAATAATTTACAAAATAATTATATTATGTTATGATAGAATGTATATTATTTATTGTATTAGACAATAATTATAATAAGGAATTAATTGGCAACTGATTCTCTATTTGCACCCTTAGGGGTGCCTTTTTTTATTCTTTAGGAATTTATATTATTAAAGAATTTGTGGATAACTTTTAGAATACCGTATTTTAAAGGTATGATGAGTACCCCTAAAGAATAAAAAATAATCATATGCCGCACCATTATTCCTGCACTGCGTTTGGAAAGGGTGCATGGCTAAAAAAATCGACGGCTCTAAAGTCGCCTTAGCGATTTTGTTCTGATTTTTTAGTGTGTTGATATGTGAATAAGCAAAGTGGACTGAGTAAAGAATAAGTTTTATTATAATGGAGCAAAATAAGTCATAAGGAAAATATAAGAAAGAGTGATAATTATGACTATGTTAAATTGTGCAGCCATGAGTTGCGTACATAATGAAGCAGGAATGTGTCAAGCAGGATATATATTAATTGAAGGAAATGATTCAACAACGACTTTAGAAACAAAATGTTCCAGTTATAAGCCAAATAAATTCATTAACCAAGTAAAGGCACTTGCTAATACTAATTATGTTGGAGAAGTAATGCAATTATTTTCTTCTATGGATGAAGTAAAGATGAATCCTCAAATTAATTGTCAGGCAGTAAATTGTTTTTTTAATTCTTCAGGAAAATGTGAATCAAGAAATGTAGCTATTTCTGTTGATAAAAATGATCAGTTTAAGGCTATGTGTGAAACTTTTGTAAAATAATATTTTTTTATAAAGTTTTTTCTAGCATATATATGATTATATATAAATCTACTAATTCATATTAGCCTTAGAGATTTTTCTACTAATGAATATTTGTTTACTATGGATGAATAATTAAATATATAATTAGTAAGGAAATATAAAACTCAAAGGTTTGTTAATTAAGCTATTATATAAAACTTATAATGTGATATAATTTATAGAAGTTATAATTAAATAAAGGTGGATTTTAAGTTGATAGAAAAAAATAAAGAATACATTTTAGATATATTATCACAAGGATATGAAGGCGAAGGAGTAGCTAAAATAGAGGGGTATCCTGTATTTATTCAAGGAGCCTTACAAGGTGAAAAAGTTAAAACAAAAATTATAAAAGTTAAGAAAAATTATGCATATGGTAAGATAGAAAAAATACTTAATTCATCAGAAGATAGAGAAGAACCTAAATGTTCAAATTATAAAAGATGTGGTGGATGTTCAATTCAACATATGACTTATAAAAAACAATTAGATTTTAAATGGGAAAGAGTAAAAGACTGTATAGAGAAGATTGGTGGATTATCTAAAGATTTAGTTAAGTATCCTATTGGAATGGAAGCTGATCCGTATAGATATAGAAATAAAGTTCAACTTCCAATTGGAAAAGTAAATGGTGAAGTTGTAATTGGATTTTATGCTCCAAGAAGTCATAACATAATAGATTTAGATTATTGTTTAATTCAAGATAAAGTTGCAGATGAAGTGGCAAAGATTACTAAAGAATGGATTAAAAGAAATAACATTGAACCTTCAACAATTGATGGTGAATTTAATCCTAACGGAATTTTAAAACATTTAATGATAAGAAGAGGATTTAAAACAGATGAAGTAATGGTTGTTCTTGTTGCTACTACTTCAAACATTCCTAAATTAGATGAATTTAAAAATATAATATTAGAAAATATAAAAGGAATAAAAAGTATAATATTAAGTATAAACTCTAAAAATACAAATGTTATTTTAGGTGAAGAATGTATAACATTATATGGCGAAGATACTATTAAAGATTACATAGGAGAATTTAAATTTAATATATCTCCATTATCATTTTTTCAGGTTAACCCAATTCAAACTGAGATATTGTATAATAAAGCATTAGAATATGCAAGGTTAACAGGTAATGAAACTGTTTTTGATGCATATTGTGGAACTGGAACAATAACTTTATTTTTATCTAAAAAAGCAAAAAAAGTGTACGGTGTTGAGATAATAGAACCTGCAATTATTAACGCTAAAGAAAATGCTAAACTTAATAATGTGGATAATGCAGAATTTTTTGTGGGTAAATCTGAGGAAGTAATTCCAAATCTTATAAATGAAGGAATAAAAGCTGATGTAATAGTTGTAGATCCACCAAGAAAGGGTTGTGACATTAAATTATTAGAGGCAATTGGAGAAGTTAAACCAGAAAGAGTGGTTTATGTTTCATGTGATCCAAGTACATTATCTAGAGATTTAAAAATCTTAGATGAAAAAGGATACAAGGTTGTTGAAGTTCAGCCGGTAGATATGTTCCCACAAACTAGTCATGTGGAGTGCTGTGTGTTGTTACAACGAGCAGATACGTAGAAATCCTTTGTTTTAGGAACTTTTTCAAATATATTATTTTCACTGGTGATGGGGATAAAATCAGAAATAAGGTCATTAAGAACTATATCAATGTTTCTGTGGTAGTTGAGATATAGAGTGTAGGGATACAATAAAATAAGGATGAAGAATCAAAGGGGTACCGTTAAAATGATACCTATTCTTCTCTTGTTTAGATGTTCAGAAATGAGCGTCTTTTTTCTTGCTATTTTTATACCTCGGTTTGTATATTTCCGTCGAAAGAAATATAATAAAATTATAGAGGTGTTATGCGTGGATTATATAACGACAAAAGAAGCAGCGAAAAATTGGGGAATCACAGCCAGAATGCTAGTGTACCATTGTTCTGCTGGACGTATTAATGGAGATAAAAAAATAGGAAATACATGGCTTGTTCCCATTGACACTGAAAAACCGGCTGACGGACGATACAAGAGCAGTAAAGTAAAGGATGGTGAAAATAAATGAAACGGATATTTTTAGTTGAGGATGATAAGGCAATTGCCAGAAACCTTGTGCTTCTGCTCCAATCGGAGGGATTTACAGTCACTCACGACACTACGAGGAGTGAAGCTATTACAACGCTTGCTGGGAATAAATTTGACTTGGCGTTGATTGATATTTCTTTACCTGATGGAAATGGCTTTACGGTTTGTACGGAAATCAAAGAAAAGCAAGATATCCCAGTCATCTTTTTGACAGCTTCCGGCGATGAATCAAGTGTTGTTACTGGGCTGAACATTGGAGCAGACGACTATATCACTAAGCCTTTTCGTCCGCGTGAACTGATTGCACGAATAAGAACAGCTTTGCGAAAAAGCGGACGTTCTCCATCGGCTTTTGAAATCTGCGGGCTTCATGTTGATATGGCAAGTGGAGTTGTGAAAAAGGATGGCAGTGAAGTTTTTCTTTCAGCCTTAGAATATCGTTTGTTGTTGATATTTATTAGTAACCCTAAAAGTATTATCACGAGGGTCAGGCTGCTTGACGAATTGTGGGACGCAGCGGGCGAGTTTGTCAATGACAATACATTGACAGTATACATCAAACGCTTGCGGGAGAAGATAGAGAATGATCCAGCAAGCCCGCAAATCATTATAACAGTTCGTGGGACAGGATATAGATTGGGGGACGGGTATGCTTCGGAATAGGGAGTTTAGGCAGCTTGCCATTTTGTTCTTCTTAATAGTTGTTGCCACTGTAACGCTGGGATTTGCAATTAATAGGTTGGCTGGAATCCTTGCCATTGCTTCTTCAGTTACCTTTGGAACAGTATTTTTTGCTTTTACCAAAGCTAGATATAAAAGTATTGCGCAGATTTCAGATCAAATTGATCTTGTGCTTCATAACGCTGATCATCTGTATATTGGTGAATCAGACGAGGGTGAACTTTCAATTCTGCAAAGCGAGATAACAAAAATGATGTTGCGTATTCGGGAACAAAATGACGCATTGAAAAAAGAAAAAGAACATCTTGCCGATTCGCTGGCTGACATAGCCCACCAACTCCGCACCCCTCTTACATCCGTAAGCCTTATTCTGTCATTGTTAGAGAATAACTCTGACGAAAATGAACGAAAAGCATTGATACGGGAAACAAAGGAATTGTTTGTACAGATGGATTGGCTGCTTACTTCATTGTTGAAATTATCCCGCCTGGATGCTGGCATTGTGGTGTTCCAAAGTGAGCAGATAGATGTAAATAACTTGATATGCGCTGCACTTCGTCCGTTTCTAATCCGAATGGAGTTGCACGATATTGTTGTGCAAATAGATGTGCCGAAAAAGATAATTATTCAGGGTGATTCTGCTTGGTTTTCGGAAGCAATTCAAAACATTCTAAAAAATTGCATGGAAAGCGCAGGAGAGAATGGGAAGATTGAGATTGTCTGCACGGACAATTCATTGTTTACCGAGATTGCCATCCACGACAGCGGTGCGGGTTTTGAAAAAGAAGATTTACCATTCCTGTTTGACAGATTTTATCGAGGGAAAGTACCAAATGCTACAGGATATGGGATTGGATTGGCTCTTTGTAAGATGATTATAACACAGCAGGGGGGGACGATTACCACAAAAAATCACCCGCATGGTGGTGCGATATTTTCCATTCGTTTTCCAAAGTGACGAATCTCTCACCTGAAAGTCACACAGATGTAAGTTGAAGGTTATATTATATAGATAAACCATAAGAAAGGAGACTCACATAATGGAATTTTTAAAAGTTGAAAATCTATGTAAGGTCTACGGCAATGGCGAAAACCAAGTTACTGCCCTTGATCATGTTTCGCTTACAATCGAAAAGGGTGAATTTACCGCAATTATCGGTTCCTCTGGTTCTGGTAAATCAACTTTGCTGCACGCCATAGCTGGTGTGGATGTACCGACAAGCGGAAAGATATACTTAGAGGGTCAGGATGTATATGCCCAGAGTAATGAAAAGCTTGCTATTTTTCGTAGACGTCAGGTAGGACTGATTTATCAGTTTCACAACCTTATTCCTACTCTGAATGTGGTGGAAAACATCACATTACCTATACTGATGGACAAGCGGAAGGTCAACAAGGAGAGACTGAATGACCTGTTGGAGCTGCTTGGATTAAAAGAACGAAAAATACATTTGCCGAATCAGCTTTCGGGTGGCCAGCAGCAACGTGTTGCAATCGGTCGCGCATTGATGAATGCACCAGCGGTCATGCTTGCAGACGAACCAACTGGTAGTTTAGATAGCCGTAATGGACATGAGATTATTCAGCTACTGAAAGAAAGTCATAACAAATATCACCAGACTCTTATAATAGTTACACATGATGAAAACATAGCCTTGCAAGCAGACCGCATTATCTGTATTGCAGACGGAAAAGTAGTTCGGGATGAGAGGGTGAGAACATGAATATTTTAAATAAAGTTGCCTTGCAAGGAATGAAAAAAAGCCGCACCAGAACAATTGTAACGGTTATCGGAGTTATTCTGTCCGCCGCCATGATTACGGCAGTCGCTACCTTTGGCGTTTCCCTGCTGAACTATTTGGCAAACGGAGCGGCCAAGAAATACGGCGGTTGGCACGTCGAGTTTTTGAACGTTGATTCCTCTTTCGCACAGGAACGAACTCTCGACAATCGAGTTGCAAACACTGTAACATTTGAAAATATCGGCTACGCAAAACTTGACGGAGGGAAAAACCCCAACAAGCCATATCTTTCTATAGCCGGATTTAGCAAGGAGGCTTTTGGTACCTTGCCCATAACCCTGGTTTCAGGTAGATTGCCGAAAAACAGTGGGGAGATTCTTGTTTCGATGAGCGTTGAAGCAAACGGTGGTGTTAAATTCGCGGAGGGTGACAAGCTTTCACTTGCTGTCGGAAGCCGCATGAATGGCAACAAGAGTCTTGGTCAACACGACCCGTACACTTCTGGGGGCGAAACTCTTGTGCCACAAGACGAGAGAACTTACACGGTTGTTGGTATCTGCCAAAGACCCAGCTTTGAGGAACATTCCGCGCCGGGATATACATTGATAACGAAAGCAGATGCACAAGACAAAGCGGACAGCTTAAACCTATTTGTCACGCTTAAAAATCCGCGACAAGTACATGCTTACGCAAGCAGCATAGCCGGAAGCCATAGCTATGTCTTTAACGATAATGTGTTGCGCTTCATGGGTCTTTCGGACGATAATGTGTTCAACGTGTTTCTGTACTCGGTTGGTGGCATTTTGGTTGCCGTTATTATGATAGGCTCGATTTTTCTGATTTATAATTCGTTCAACATATCACTGAACGAACGCACACACCAGTTCGGGATTCTTTCATCTGTGGGAGCCACAGCAAAGCAACTGCGAAATTCAGTGCTGTTTGAGGGCCTTTGTATAGGTGCGGTCGGCATACCGATTGGCGTTATCGTTGGCATAGGCAGCATCGAACTTGTGATTTCCGTTGTCGCCAGGAATTTCGGGAACGTTATGTATAGCAACGTACCTTTAACCTTGACAGTGTCTATCCCCGTAATTGTCGTTGCGGCAGCGGTCAGCATGGTTACGATTTTGATTTCGGCCTATATCCCGGCAAGAAAGGCTGCAAACACGCCAGTGATGGAGTGTATCCGCCAGACTAACGAGGTCAAGGTTGAATCCAAAGCCGTAAAAATGTCAAAACTGGCACAGCGCATTTACGGTTTGGAGGGAACTCTTGCACTAAAGAATTTTAAAAGAAACAAGAAACGCTATCGCAGCATTGTGCTATCCCTTGTTTTAAGCGTTGTGCTGTTTATATCGACCAGTGCTTTTGTAACGCATTTTAAGCAGGTGTCGGAGCGGGCAGTAGTGGTTACTAACTTTGACATCGTTTTGGCCACGCAGGACATGGACGATAGCAAAATGTTGCAGCTTTACGACAAACTAAAAACCGCCGACGGTGTTTACGAAGGCTCGTATCAAGCGCTTATGAAGTATTCATGCGCTGCCAAAGCAAGCGATCTTTCAGACTATTACTGGGAAGACGCAGGTTTACATTCACCGGATGAAACGGTTAATCTGCCAATGGAAATCCAGTTTCTTGATGACAGCGCCTATCTTAATATTATCAAAGGCTTGGGCTTGCCCGCAGAGGAATATACCGGGCAAAATGCGAAAATGATCGCCGTTGCCAAAATGACAAACCACATGAAAGATAATCGGGAGGAAGAGGTTGAGAATATTAGTGATCTGTTCAAGAGTTCTTCCATGAATTTTACCATCGCTCCCGAAACAAATGGCAATCCGAAGATGGAACAGGGGCGAAACGTAAGCATTAAGTTTGTCAATACCGTGCCGCCTGATGGACCCCCGATCCCAGAAAACTCCGGGTCGAAGAATCCGTTCTTTTTTAGGGTGATGGTCCCCTATTCGCTCAAAGAGAAGTTTGAAACCTCCGATACCAATGTGGCTATTAAGGGCTTGACATTTCGGTCAAAGAATCCCACACAGTCGGCGGCTAAAATGGAAGCGATGATTAAGGGTGCGGAAATTAAATCCAAGTATACCCTGTACAATTTTCATAAAATGCTTGATGAGAGCCGCAATTACGTATTCATTGCCAACGTGTTCGCTTATACTTTTATCATCATGATTTCGCTAATTGCAGTTGCCAATGTGTTCAATACAATTTCCACGAATATCAAACTACGTAGACGGGAGCTTGCCATGCTTCGCTCTGTGGGGATGTCTGACCGCGATTTCCAAAAGATGATGAATTTCGAGTGTGCCTTTTATGGCATGAGGGCGTTGCTCTTCGGGCTTCCCATAGCGGCAATCTCTTCTTGGCTGATTTACAAATGGATGGTCGGCGGGACGGACAATATCGATTTTGTGTTCCCGTGGGGCAGTATGGCAATCAGCGTGTTCAGTGTGTTCTTTATCGTGTTCATTACAATGCTGTATGCCATTAGCAAGATAAAAAAAGAAAATATTATTGACGCGCTTCGGGATGATATGACTTGATTTAAAACAGCCATTTCCATTTTTCAAAATTAGAAATTTGGAGGTGGCATTAAAGTCTTCCTTTTTAAGGATATGATGGTATGAAAAAAGAACATTAGTTAATATAAATTGCACTTTAAAGACATAAATGCTATACTAAAGAAACTACTTTTATAAAGTATAGAGGTGTGTGATGATTAAAAAACAAGTTAATAATATGGAAGTAAAAAAGAATAATAGAAATCGTATCTTCCGATATCTTTGTAAATGTGATAAGACTTCAAATTCTGAAATTGCTTATGAACTTAAGATGAGTTTGCCTACAGTAGCACAGAATACTAAAGAGTTAATGGAGCGTGGCTTGATTGAAGAAATAGGAGAGTTTCAGTCTACTGGAGGAAGAAGAGCAAAAGCATTTTCTGTTATTTCTGATTCTAGATTAGCAGTTGGGCTAGATATTACAAAAAATCATTTTGGGTTGTTGTTGACAAATCTTAAAGGGGAAATTTTGAAATATGATCGTTTCGATTATCAATATAGCAATGAAGAATTCTATTATTGTGAGATAGACAAAAAGATAGAAGAGTTTTTAGGAAAGAATCTTAGAGATAGGGAAACAATTCTTGGAATTGGAATTTCTTTTCCTGGGATTGTAAACTTAGAGAAAGAGATTATTTCATATTCCCATATGTTAGGGTTACAAGCATTATCATTCACAGAAGTAAGCCAATTCTTTTCTTATCCATGCTGTTTTCTTAATGATGCTAACGCAGGAGCATATGCGGAAGGGATTAATAAGGAATTTCAAAAAAGATTTTTTTATTTATCATTAAGCAACACAGTAGGAGGAGCTATTTTTAATTGTGATGAACCAATCCAAGGGGAAAATTTCCGATGTGGAGAGGTTGGACATATGACAGTTATTCCAGATGGAGTACCATGCTATTGTGGAAAATTAGGTTGTTTAGATGTATATTGCTCAGCAAAAAATCTATCTGATGTTACAGATGGTAAATTGTCACTTTTCTTTACAGCATTGGAACGAGAAGAAAAAGAAATTCTTAATATATGGGATAAGTATACCACCTATCTATCAGTAGCTATTAATAATATTCATATGGTTTTAGATTGTGATATTATTCTTGGAGGATACGTAGGAAGTTATTTAGAAAATCATATTAATGACATAAGACAGAAAGTGTTACAAAGAAATACATTTTCGGAAGATGGTATGTTTGTGAAAACGTGTAATTATAAGGTTGGTGCAGCAGCTTTTGGGGCTGCGTTGAAAGTAATAGAAGCATTTATTAAACAAGTATAATGTTAAAATGTGCTCAAAGAGAGGTCTCGTAACAGAGAACTCTTTTTTTTATATAGAATTTCTTTTCACTAAGAATAAGTTATATTGCAAAGTTGAGTTTTTATTTTTTAGAATAAATTTTAATAGTTTATTAATTGTCTGTATGTAAGGTGACATAATATAAAAAATCTGTGATTCTATATATTGACAAATATGTGTGCATATAATAAAATATAAACACATAATAAAAGTATTTTAAAAAGTATTTTTAAAAGTAAAAAAAGGGGGAAATGTTATGGAAGGAAAAATGAAAGTTGCAGTTATGACTGGAATTGGTCAGATGAAATTTGAGGAACGTGAAATTCCTAAAGCAAAAGATAATGAGGTTCTAGTAAAACTTGAATATGTAGGTATTTGTGGAAGTGACTTGCATTATTATGAAACTGGTGCTATTGGTGATTATGTGGTTAAACCACCATTTGTTCTTGGACATGAGCCAGGTGGAACTGTGATAGAGATTGGAAAGAATGTAAAGGATTTAAAGGTTGGAGATAGGGTAGCGTTGGAACCAGGAAAAACATGTGGACATTGTGAATTCTGTAAAACAGGACGATATAATCTTTGTCCAGACGTGGAATTCTTTGCTACTCCACCAATAGATGGTGTTTTTCAAGAATATGTTGCTCATGATGCTAGTCTTTGTTTTAAGTTACCTGATAATGTAAGTACAATGGAAGGTGCATTGATAGAACCTTTGGCAGTAGGATTCCATGCCGCTATGCAAGGAAATGCTAAAGCAGGACAGATAGCGGTAGTTATGGGAGCTGGATGTATAGGTTTAGTTACAATGATGGCATTAAAGGCAATGGGAGTTTCAAAGGTATATGTTGTGGATATCATGGAAAAACGTCTTCAGAAAGCATTAGAATTAGGAGCAGATGCTATTATTAATGGAAGTGAAAAGGATACTGTTGAAGAAATCATGAAACTTACTAATGGAAAAGGTTGTGATTTGGCAATTGAAACAGCAGGAACACAAACTACAACAATACAGACTATACACATGACTAAGAAAGATGCGACTATTGTACTTGTAGGTTATAGTAAGACAGGAGAAATGACATTGCCAATGAGTCTGGCATTAGATAAGGAACTGACATTTAAAACTGTATTCCGTTATCGTCATATTTATCCAATGGCAATTGACGCAGTTGCAGCCGGAAAGGTAAATTTAAAAGGAATTGTGACAAATATATTCACATTGGATGAAGCAAAAAAAGCAATGGATTATAGTGTAAATAACAAAGCTGATATTGTAAAGGCAGTTATTCGTATTTCTGAAGCAGAGTAGGAATAATATTTTATTTTTTAAGAACACCTTTGGAATGACTTTGTGAGAATTTCAGAGGTGCTTCTTGAAAAGGATTACCATAAACTAAAAGTAAATTAATTTGTGATAATAATAGAATTATAATATAAATTAAAGAAATATAAAGTTTATATTAATTGGTAAATATGATTGTTACATTAAGATTTGGAGTGAAATTTTACAGAGAAAGACGGAAATCGGTTAAGAATAATTTAGTGAAATTATATTCTAAATCCCTGGTTTCTTATTTTTGGAGGTATTATATGTTATATATTGGAGTTGATCTTGGTACATCAGCTGTGAAATTATTATTAATGGATGAAACAGGGAAAATACATAATGTTGTTTCTAAGAAATATCCGTTGTATTTCCCACATACAGGTTGGTCAGAGCAGAATCCAGAGGATTGGTATGTACAGACTTTGGCAGGAATTAAAGAGTTAATTTTGAATTGTAAAAAGGAAGAAATTGCTGGTATCAGCTTTGGAGGGCAAATGCATGGTTTAGTTGTTTTAGATGTGCATGATAAGGTGATTCGTCCAGCAATTTTATGGAATGACGGAAGAAGTCAAACCGAGACAGAATATTTGAATAAAGTTATAGGAAAGGAGAAACTTTCTGAATATACGGCAAATATTGCATTTGCAGGATTTACTGCTCCAAAAATTCTTTGGATGAAGAAACATGAGCCAGAAAATTTTGAACGAATATCAAAAATTATGCTTCCAAAAGATTATCTAGCATATAGCCTAAGTGGTGTTCATTGTACAGATTATTCAGATGCTTCTGGAATGTTATTGCTTGATGTGAAGAATAAATGTTGGTCAAAAGAAATGATGAAAATATGTGGTGTGACAGAAAATCAGTTGCCTAAGTTATATGAGAGCTATGAGGTTGTGGGACAATTAAAGCATAATATTGCAGAAAAGTTTGGGCTTTCATCAAATGTAAAAATTATTGCAGGAGCTGGAGATAATGCAGCAGCTGCTGTTGGAACTGGAACAGTAGGTGATGGCATGTGTAATGTTTCATTAGGAACTTCAGGAACAATTTTTATTTCTAGTAAAACTTTTAGTGTGGATAATAATAATGCACTACATTCATTTGTTAATGCTGATGGGTATTATCATTTAATGGGATGTATGTTGAGTGCTGCTTCTTGTAATAAATGGTGGATGGATGAAATTCTTAATACTAAGGAATATGAAGAAGAACAGAAAAGAATTTTAAAACTTGGTGAAAATAAGGTATTTTATTTACCGTATCTGATGGGAGAGCGTTCACCGCATAATGATTCAAATGCAAGGGCAACTTTTGTTGGAATGACAATGGATACTAATAGAGAGGAAATGACACAAGCAGTATTAGAAGGTGTTGCATTTGGGTTACGAGATTCGTTAGAAGTGGCAAGAAGTCTTGGGATTAAAATTGAAAGTACAAAAATTTGTGGTGGTGGAGCAAAAAGTCCACTATGGAAAAAGATAATTGCAAATGTGCTTAATTTGACAGTTAATGTGGTCAAAAGCGAGGAAGGTCCCGGTTATGGTGGCGCTATTCTTGCAGCAGTGGGATGTGGTGAATTTTCTTCAGTAGAAGAGGCAACAGGTAAACTGGTAAAGATAGTTGATACTGTAAGACCTGAACCAACATTAGTAAAAAAATATGATGAACGTTATCAGAAATTCCGTCAGATTTATCCTGCAATGAAAGAACTGTTTCAGTCATTGGCAGAATAGCATATAAGAGCTAATAAATGAAAGGAGAAAATTTATGAATAAGCTTGAACTTCAGAAAACTGCTGTTGAAGTCCGCAAGGGAATTGTATCTTCAGTACACAGTGCAAAAGCTGGACATCCAGGTGGATCTCTTTCAGCAGCAGATATTTTTACTTATTTATATTTTGAAGAAATGAATATTGATCCACAAAAACCAAAATATGAAAATAGAGATCGTTTTGTATTATCGAAAGGTCATACAGCACCAGCACTCTATGCGACTTTAGCACTGAGAGGATATTTTCCAGTAGAAGATCTTTTGACTTTGCGTCATATTGGTTCTTATTTACAAGGACATCCAGATATGAAACACATACCAGGAGTGGATATGTCTTCTGGTTCATTAGGACAAGGACTTTCAGCTACAGTTGGAATGGCATTAGCGGGCAAGATGAAAAAGAAAGATTACCGTGTTTATTGTTTGTGTGGAGATGGTGAAATTCAAGAAGGACAGATTTGGGAAGCAGCAATGTTTGCAGGATATCGAAAACTGGATAATTTATGTGTTATTGTAGATAATAATGGGCTTCAAATTGATGGTAAAGTAGAGGAGATTTGTTCTCCATACCCAATCGATCAAAAGTTTGAAGCATTTAATTTTCATGTAATTAATATTAACGGTAATGATTTTAATGAAATTAAAAAGGCATTTGATGAAGCAAAAGAAACTAAAGGAAAACCAACTGCAATTATTGCTCATACTGTAAAAGGCTGTGGAATATCTTTTATGGAAAATAATGTAGGATGGCATGGAAAAGCACCAAATGATGAAGAATATAAAATGGCAATGAAAGAACTAAAAAAGGTGGGTGAAGCATTGTGGCAGAAGTAAGGAAAATAGCAACAAGAGAAAGTTATGCAAATTCTCTTGTTGAACTTGGAAAAGAACATGATGACTTAGTTGTTTTAGATGCAGATTTGGCAGCAGCGACAAAGACTTGTGTTTTTAAGAAGGCTTTTCCACAAAGACATATTGACTGTGGAATTGCAGAGGCAAATATGGCAGGAATTGCAGCTGGAATGTCTACTTGTGGATATGTTCCTTTTATTAGTACATTTGCAATGTTTGCAGCTGGACGTTCTTATGAACAGGTGCGTAACTCTATTTGTTATCCACATCTAAATGTTAAAATTGGAGCAACACATGCAGGTATTTCTGTTGGAGAAGATGGAGCAACCCACCAGTGTAATGAAGATCTAGCATTGATGCGTGTGATTCCTAATATGACAGTTATCAGTCCTTCCGATGATATAGAAGCAAGAGCGGCAGTAAAAGCAGCATACGAACTTGATGGACCTGTTTATTTAAGATTTGGACGGCTTGCTACACCTATAATTAATGATCGTGTAGATTATCAATTTGAAATTGGGAAAGGTATTATTTTAAGAGATGGAAAAGATCTTACAATAATTGCTACAGGACTTTGTGTAGTCGAGGCATTAGAAGCAGCTAACAAATTGGAAGCAGATGGAATTGATGCAAGAGTTATTAATATTCATACAATTAAACCAATTGATGTAGATTTAATTGTAAAAGCAGCAGAAGAAACAGAAAAGATTGTTACTGTAGAGGAACATTCAGTAATTGGTGGACTTGGTGGGGCAGTTGCAGAAGTGTTAGTTGAAAAATGCCAGATAAAAATGCTTAGGATTGGTATAAATGATGTATTTGGTGAATCAGGTCCGGCAGACTTATTGATTAAAAAATATGGATTAGATGCACAAGGGATATATGAAAAAATAAAAAAGTTTGTAGATTAATAAAGAGAATTAGTTTTTAAATTTTTTTATAAAATCAAAACTAGTAAATTATCCGATAGGTATGGAATTTAACCTGTATAGATATAGAAATAAAGTTCAACTTCCTATAGGTAAAGATCTGACTTACGGACAGTTATTATTAATATTATTCAATAAATTCCACAATATTTCATATTTTGAATTATTGTGGAATTTAATTTTGAAATAGATTGATTTTTATTGAATTTAAGTATAAATAAGTAGATTTAGGATTCTATTTTTACTATAGTTAATTTTTCAATGCTTTTATCATATTATCCTTTTAATTGGTTATTAACTGTCCGTAGGTCAGCACTGAGGGTACGATTTTAAAAAGAACTTCAAAATAATTTCGTTTGAATTTTATTCATTTTCTAGATTTATGTCATTGACCAATAATACTGGTAGCCAAAACTAAGTGCCTAAATCCTTATTTTGGGTGAAAATAATATAATAATAAAACATTAAAATGATATAAAAATAAATATATACATAAATACAAAAAAGGATAGTAAAACTAATTTACTATCCTTTTTGTATATTGATAAAATTTTAAATAGACTAGATAATTATATTAAAAATTATATTATGTTATTTATGAAATATCACCAAGTTCTTTTTAAGAAGAATTTGATGATATTTTTTTATTGCAATATAATTAACATATATTAACAAATATATTGGGCATTAAAGGGTAAAGGAGAGGTAGATATGGAGAAGATTAGTAAATCAGTGGTTAAAAGAGACCATAGTTCAAAAATTTCAGGAAAAGCTATCTACGTAGGAGATTATGAAGAAGATGATATTTTAATAGGTAAAATGCTAAGGTCAACAAAGGCAAAAGCAAAAATTATTGATGTTAAGGTTCCTAAATTATTAGATGGATATTGTTATGTTGATAAAACAGATGTACCTGGGGATAACAAGGTTAACATAGTTAAAGATGATACACCTGTTTATGCAACAGATACAGTAGAATATATTGGAGAGCCTATAGGGATGGTTTGTGGGCCTAATGAAGAAATTGTAAATAAAATATTATCTGAAATTGAAGTTATATATGAAGAATTAGAACCTGTTATTAATATAAGAGACTTTGATACAGTATTTTTTGATTATAGATTTGGAAAAGGAGATGTTGAGAAAGCATTTTCAGAGGCAGATAAAATATATGAAGAAGAGTTCGAAACAGGTTATCAAGATCAAACTTATTTAGAAACTCAAGGACTCATGGCTGAAATTCTAGAAGATGAAAAGGTTTACGTACATGGATCTATGCAATGTCCATATTATGTTAAAGGTGCAGTTATGAGAGCTATGAATCTTGGCCCAGATAAAGTTAGAATAGCGCAAGATGCTACAGGTGGTGGATTTGGAGGAAAAGAAGCATTCCCATCTATATTATCATGTCAAGTTGCTGTAGCTGCAAAAAAAGCTGGAAAAAAAGTTCGCTGTATCTTTGATAGAAGAGAAGACTTGGAGTTTACATCAAAGCGACATCCTTCATTAAATACTTATAAAGTAGCTGTGAAAAATGGAAGGGTTACAGCTATGGATATAGATGTAAAATTCAACGGAGGAGCTTATACAACTTTATCAGCTGTTGTTCTTCAAAGGGGACTTATATGCGCAAATGGCATTTATGATATTCCAAATCTTAAAGTACATGGAAGAGCTGTAAAAACTAATACAACTCCTAGTGGAGCATATAGGGGATTTGGAGCACCACAAACTTTTTTCTCTGCTGAAGTGATGATGAATCATATTGCAAAGGATTTAGGAAAAGATTCTTTAGAATTTAAGGAAATGCATTTAGTAAAACAAGGAGATAGTACTTCAACTTCTGGTAAATATCATTTTCCAGTACCAATTCCAAATATGATTGAACGCATCGATAAAGCTTGTGACTTTAGAAGAAAACATAAAGAATATTCTAATGATCAAAATGGAAGATATAGAAAAGGAATAGGAATATCTATGTATTTTCATGGAGCTGGTTTTACAGGTTCAGGTGAAAGAGACATTATTAAGGCCGTTGCTAAATTGCATAAATACTCTGATGGAAGAGTTCAAATACTTGCTTCAAATACAGATATAGGACAAGGACTTCGTACAACTTTTCCTAAGATAGTGGCAAAGGAGCTAAATTTACCTTTAGAAAATGTATTTTATGAATATCCAGATACGGATGTAGTACCAGATTCAGGTCCTACAGTTGCTTCACGTAGTTTAATGACTGTTGGGGAACTTTTACGTCGTGCAGCTATAAAACTTCGTGATCAATGGATAGAAGGAGAAGATCAAATTATAGAAGAGCATTATAAAGAACCAGATTTTATGATTCCATTTTATATTGATAAATTCCAAGGTGATGCTTATCCAACTTATTCTTGGGCAGTTAATGCAATAGAAGTTGAAGTTGATACTTACACAGGTCTTGCAAAGATACTAGGAGCATATGGATGCTTTGATATAGGAACGCCTATGGATTACAACATTGCTGTTGGTCAAATGGAGGGTGGATTCTTACAAGGTATAGGATATGCTTCAACAGAATATATGGTGGCAGATGCTAAGGGGCGTATCAGAAACAACTCTTTCTCAGATTATATTATACCAACAGCAGTTGATGTACCTAATCTTAAAGTAGATATGTATGTAGATGAAAAATATCCTTATGGACCTTATGGAGCTAAGGGTGCAGGAGAGTTACCTTTAGTTGGAGCACCAGGGGCTTATGCTGAAGCTATTGAACAGGCACTTGGACATGGAGCAAAAGTTAATCATGCACCATTTACAGCAGAAGATACAATAAAAGTTTTAAGCGAGGAGAGAGAGTAAGATGAGTAATAATATAACATTCAAATTAAATGGTAACGAGGTAGTATATGATGGAAGTGCTACTGATAGATTATTAGATGTGCTTAGAGATTATTATCATTTAAAGGGAGTAAAATGTGGTTGCAAAGAAGGTGAATGTGGAGCATGTTCTATTCTTATGGATGGTGAATTAATTAATTCTTGTATGGTAGCAATGGGAAGATGTGAAGGAAGTGAAATTGTTACTATAGAAGGTTTTAGAGAAACAGAACGTTTTAAAGTAATAGATAAAGCTTATGCCGATGTGTCAGCAGTGCAATGTGGATATTGTATTCCAGGAATGGTCCTAGCCACAGAAGCTATATTATCTAAGACTCCAAATCCTACATTAGAACAAATTAGAGAAGGGATTTCCGGAAATTTATGTCGTTGCACAGGATATAATGCTATTGTAAAGGCAATTAAAATTTCAGCAGAGGAGGGAAAGGGATTATGGTAAATGGTTTTATGCCTAAATATTTAAAAGAAGCTTTAGATATTCGTTCAAATTATGATGTTGTTCCATACGGTGGGGGAACAGATTTAATGATTGAAGGACAAAAAGATATTAATTATTTGTTTTTAAATAAAGTTCCTGAAATGAAATGTATTGTTGAAGATGAAGAGTATATCAGAATAGGAGGATCATGTACTTTTACTGAAGTGTTAGAATCTGATATTGTTCCAGAAATTATGAAACAAGCTGTTTCAAAAATTGCTGCTCCTGCTATAAGAAACTCTGGAACTATGGCAGGTAATATAGGAAATGGTTCAGCAAAAGCAGATTCTGTATTGATTGAATATGTTACAGATGCAAAAATAGTATTAGCATCTGCTTCAAATACTAGAATAGTTAAAATTGATGATTTCTATAAAGGAAGAAAAGAGCTAGATTTAGGGAAAGATGAATTGATTGTAGAAATTTTATTGCCTAAATTTGGTCTGGAGAATTATTACTATAAAAAAATAGGGGCTAGAAATGCATTAGCTATATCTCGTGTTTCATTTGCTGGGATAATAAAAATTGATGATGACAGAATAAAAGATATTGCAATTGCTTTTGGAGCAGTGTCAGGTACAGTATTAAGATTTAAAGAATTAGAGAAAATGATGATAGGTAAAACATTAGTGGAGGCAAGTAAAATAAAAGAAGATTTCATTGATGCATATAAACAAAAAATTATACCTACAAAGGGTAGAGTTTCAGCAGAATATAGAAAAAGGGTATGTATTAATTTAATAAAGGATTTCTTAAATGAGAAAGGTATATAAGAGTTGAGTTAGAACAATAGAAAATTATAATATTAGCATTTATTAATTATAAGATAAGAATAATATTTAATATATTTTTAGGATATATTTTATAAGAGAGCGAGAAAGTATATATTTACTTTAATCGCTCTCTTTTATTATGATATACTTGGATTTTTAATTTAGTAATAAAAATATGTAAAGAAACTTAAAGTTAATTTTAAGAGAGTTTAGAATTAAATACATAAAAATTTAAGTGAAACTTTTTTTAGTAAAATATCAATGGTATTATATTAATATATTTAAATAAAAATTATTTAGCTAAATTATATAATAATTATTTTAAGAGATACGAAAATTTACAAAGGAAGCGAAATTATAAACGTATGAGATTAGATAAATTTTTGGCAGAATCAGCTGTTGGTAGAAGAAAAACTGTTAGAACTTATATTAAAGATGGAATGGTAAAGGTGAATGGTGAAATTATAACTGAACCTTCAACAGATATTAATGAAAAATCTGATGATGTAGAATACCTTGGAAAAAAAGTTATTCATACTGGTAAGGTATATTATATGTTTAATAAACCATCAGGATGTATTACTGCAACAAAAGATAATATTCATAGAACAGTATTTGATTATTTTAACAATCAAAATATGAGTGGAGTATTCCATGTTGGGAGATTGGATAAAGATACTGAAGGATTATTGTTGCTTACTAATGATGGTGAGTTTGAACATAAAGTAATGTATCCAGAAAAACATGTTGAAAAAACTTATTTCTTTTGGGCATTAGGTTCTTTAGATGATGAAGATAAAAAGCAATTACAGGAGGGTCTTTTTATTGGAAATAATGAAGCATTAACAAAGCCTGCAAAAATAGATGTACATAAATCAGGATCATATATAGAATTTAAAGAAGAAATTCCTATTAATAATTTAGAGAATAAAGATCATCAGCCTGTTGTTTCAGGATATCTTACTATTTCAGAGGGGCAAAAACATCAGGTTAAACGAATGTTAAAGGCAGTAGGGTGTTATGTAATATATTTGAAAAGAATATCTATTGGTGGATTAAAGTTAGATGAATCTTTAAAAACGGGTGATTATAGAGAATTAACAAAGAAAGAAATTGAAAATATATTGACAAATTAAAATAATAGGGATATATTATTTATTATAAAGCAGAGTAATCCTATAAGAATAATATGCTTTATAATAAATATTATATTGTTATATGTTAAGAAAAGAAATAGTATCATGAGGAAAACTTTCAGAGAATGGTCTTCTAGGCTGAAAAAGACTTTAGTTATAACTTATGAGAATGCATCTTTGAGCACTGTCCCGAAAAAATACGTTTTTAGTAGGAGGCAGCGTGTACGCACGTTATAGCGTTGAGGTATGTTTGTACCAAAATAAGATATTATATTTTTGTATATAATAATTAGAGTGGAACCGCGGAATAAAAATTCTGCCTCTAAATGAGGTAGGGTTTTTTTTGTTTATATAAAAATATAAAACTGTATAATACGTATTTAATATATAAGTTTATTAAGTAATTCTAGAATTAAAATGAAATTTTTTAAAGTAGTATTAATATTTATCTAAATCTCAGAGAATTTACACAAACAATATAGTATAAGAATTTAAAAATATTTAAGAATGAAGAGTTATAAAATAGGGGGAGATTAATTATGAAGTCATTAAATTACTTTGATTCTATAGCAGATAGCTGGAATGTAATAAGAAGTGAATATTTTGAGGAAAAATTAAAATATAAAGTTTTATCTAAAGCATCAATAGAAAATAAGATTGCAGCAGACTTAGGATGTGGTACTGGTTTTATATCTTTAGCTTTATCAGAAAAAGCAAATTTAATATTTTCTCTAGATCAATCTAATAACATGTTGAAGGAATTAAAAAAAGAAGTTTTTAAAAGAGATATAACAAATATATATCCAATTAAGTCTAATATGGAAAATATTGTATTGTTTGATGAGTCAGTAGATGTTGTATTTATAAATATGGCATTACATCATGTAGCTAATATAGAAAAAGCTATATCAGAAATTTATAGAGTATTAAAAAAAGGTGGAAGTATAGTAATTTCTGATGTTACAGAACATGATGGAGAATGGGCAAAAGAGGAAATGTACGATGAATGGTTAGGATTTTCAAATGATGAAATAACTAATTGGTTAAATAAATATAATTTTAAAAATGTAGAAATAGAGAATACGGATTTATATTGCAAAGGGTATTCAAGTAAAGGCGAATATACAGAAACAAAAATATTTATAGCAAGTGCTAAAAAATTATAAGAGGGGAGAAAAATATTATGAATTTTGAATCAGTTTTAATACACGGAGGAATTGACGGAGATAAGTTTACAGGAGCAGTAAATGTTCCTATATATCAAACATCTACGTATAAACAAGAAGGATTAGGAATTAATAAAGGATATGAATATTCAAGAACTGGTAATCCTACAAGAGAAGCTCTTGAGAAACTTATAGCTGATCTAGAAGAAGGTGTTGGTGGATTTGCATTTTCTTCAGGTATGGCAGCCATAACAGCAATATTTTCTCTTTTTAAGTCAGGAGATAATATAATAATTTCAGATAATTTATATGGTGGAAGTTTTAGAGTATTAGATAAAATTTTTAAGAATTTTAATATAGGATATAAGATAGTAAATACAACAGATTTAAAGCAAATTAAAGAAGCTATTGATGAGACTGTAAAAGCAATATATATAGAAACACCAACAAATCCATTAATGGATATAACAGATATTGAAGAAGTAGCTAAAATAGCTAAAGATAATAATCTATTTACAATAGTGGATAATACTTTTATGACACCATACTTGCAAAAGCCACTAACATTAGGAGCAGATATAGTTATTCATAGTGGTACTAAGTATCTAGGAGGACATAGTGATTTAATTGCTGGATTAATAGTAGTAAATAATGAGGAATTAAAAGAAAAAATTCATTTTATACAAAATTCTACAGGGGGTATACTATCACCATTTGATTCATTCTTACTTATAAGAGGTATAAAAACTCTTGCAGTTAGAATGGATAGACACAATTCAAATGCTAAATTTATAGCAGAATTCTTGAAAAATAGACCAGAAATTAATAAAGTTTATTATCCAGGATTTGAAGAACATCCGGGATATAATATTCAATCAAAACAAGCAAAAGGATATGGTGGAATGATATCTTTTGTATTAAATGATGGATATGATTATAAAAAATTCTTTGAAAAATTAGCATTTATAACTTTTGGAGAAAGTTTAGGAGGAGTGGAATCTTTAGCATGCCACCCAGCAAGTATGACTCATGGAGCAATACCATATGAAATAAGACAAAAGGTAGGTATTGTTGATAATTTGATAAGACTTTCAGTTGGGATAGAAAGTGCACAAGATATTATTGAGGATTTAGAAAAAGCATTAGAATAGGAAAAGCAAAAGAATATATTAAATTAATATTAAAAGAGGGGATTAGTAGTGAGATATATAGATGACATTAGAAGTCATATAGGAAATACACCTATTATGAAACTAAATAATATGGGAATAAAAGCTGGCGTAAATGTATTTGCTAAATTAGAATTTTTAAATCCTGGTGGAAGTGTTAAAGATAGAATAGGTATATACATGATAGAAGATGCTGAGAATAAGGGATTACTTAGAGCGGGCTATACAATAATAGAAGCTACAGCAGGTAACACAGGGCTTGGTATAGCATTAGCAGCCATAAATAAAGGGTATAGAGTAATATTTGTTGTACCAGAAAAATTTTCTGTAGAAAAGCAGACGTTAATGAAGGCCCTTGGGGCAGAAATAGTAAATACTCCTAGAGAAGACGGAATGTTAGGAGCTGTTGAAAAGGCTAATGAACTTTTAAAAACAATAAAGAATTCTATAACTTTAAAACAATTTGAGAATAAATCTAATCCATTAGCTCATTATGAAACTACAGGCCCTGAAATATATAGGGATTTAGATGGAAAAATAGATTACTTCCTTTGTGGTGCAGGTAGTGGGGGAACGTATACTGGTATATTAAATTATTTTAAAGAAAAGAATTCTAATGTAAAAGGAGTTTTAGTAGATCCAGAGGGGTCAACTATGGGAGGCGGAGAAGAAGCTTGTTATGACATAGAAGGGATAGGAAATAACTTTATTCCTAAAACTATGGACATGACTTATGTTGATGATGTTATAAAGGTTAATGATGAAGAAGCATTTCATATTGTAAAACAACTTGCTTTAAAAGAAGGATTAATTGTTGGGACATCTTCTGGAGCAGCAGTAGCAGCAGCTCTTAAACTAGCAAGTAAAATAGATAGTGGTAATATCGTAACGTTATTACCAGATAGAGGGGAAAGATATTTTAGCAAAAATATATATTAATATATTTGGATATTTTAAATAATATATTGCTTATTAGGTGGATTAAGGGAAAAATCTCTTAGTCCTCTTTTAGTTTTTAATATATAATAAATTAAACATTATTATATATTATTCGACAATATAAATAATTAATATAGATATACTTAAAACAAAAATTAAGTTGAATAAATGTGTTAGAGAATTAGTATTTATTATATTTAATTCAATAACGTTTATTTAAATAAACATTTATAAAAGGGGGCTAATTAAAGGTGAAAAGTTTAAAAGGGAAAATTATAAGCATTATTTTAATTTTAGTTATAGCTTCATCATTATCTACAGTTACTATTGGATTAATAAATGGATTTAATGTAACTAAAAAAACTGTTCAAGCACAATTTGAAGATAAATTAACTTCAGCGGAAAATATGCTTGAAATATATCTTAATGAACAGTTTGGAGCATTGAGTATTGATGGTGATGGTAAGATGGTGGATAGTTTTGGAAATCCTATTGAGGAGAGATCTGAGTACATAGATAAGTTATCTAAAGGTATGGATGTTGTTGCAACTGTTTTTGTTAAAAATGGTAGTGATTATACAAGAATACTTACTACAATTAATGAGGAGAAAGGTGAAAGAGTTATTGGCACCAAATTAGATAATAAAGGAAAGGCATATGAAGAAGTAGCAAATGGAAATGTATATTTTGGTGAAGCAAATATTCTTGGAAAACAATACATAACAAAGTATACACCTATGTATGATAAGGATAAAAAAATTATTGGAATTTACTTTGTTGGTAAATCTATTGAATCTGTTGAGTCAATAATTAATGAAGGTATGATGTCTACAATTAAATCTGTAGTTTTACTAGTTATTCTTGTTTTAGTAATAGCTTCAGCAATAAGTTATTTTGTAGGAATGTCAATTGTAAAGCCTATAACAGTAATTACAAAACTTATAAATAAACAAGCAAATTTGGATTTTACTGTTGATAAGAAATCAGAATTAATAAATTATATAACAAGAAAAGATGAAATAGGCAGTATGGCAAATTCTATTAAGATAATGGATGATAATGTGCGTAATTTTATTATAAAAACTTCTGATGTGGCACAGCAAGTAGCAGCTTCATCTGAAGAGTTAACAGCTACATCACATCAAACTGCTACTACTTCAGAAGAAGTTGCAAAGACAATTGAACAAATAGCAAGTGGAGCAAGCGCGCAGGCAAAAGATACTGAAGAAACTGCTGAAAGTATAGAGGAAATGGGAAGAATAATTGAAGAAGATTCAAATTATATTAAAGAATTAAATAAGGCTACAACTAATATAGATATTCAGAAAGAAGAAGGATTTCATATATTAAAAGAGCTAGTAAATAAGACAAATCAAAGTAATGAAGCGACAAAATCAGTATATGAAATTATAGTAGGAAATAATGAAAGTGCAGAAAAAATTGAAGAAGCTAGTATTATGATTCAAAATATAGCTGATCAAACTAATCTTTTAGCACTTAATGCAGCAATAGAAGCAGCAAGAGCAGGAGAAGCAGGTCGAGGATTTGCTGTTGTCGCAGATGAAATCAGGAAACTTGCAGAACAATCAAATAGTTTTACAAATGATATTAAAGTAGTAATTGATGAGTTAAAGTTAAAATCTCAAGATGCAGTTCAAACTATGGAGGATGTAAAAGGTATCGTAGATTCTCAAGCAAGAAGTGTAAAGGATACAGAAAATAAGTTTGATCTTATAGCAATGGCAATAGATTCAGTAAAAGATATTATTAAAAAATTAAATCACTCAGCTGAATTAATGATTAATAACAAAAATAAGATTATAGGAATTACACAAAATTTATCTGCTATTTCAGAAGAAAATGCAGCAGGAACAGAGGAAGTAGCTGCATCAATGGAAGAACAAGCAGCAACAATTCAGGAGATTGCAAATTCAGGTGAAAGTTTAGCTATTATTGCAGAAGAGTTAAGTGAGTTAATTGAAAAATTTAAGGTACAATAAAAAATAATATAAAACCACACTCCATATTAAATAATTTAAAATGAATTTTAAAGACAGTAGATAATTTTGCATTGTACAAAAATTAACTACTGTCCCAAAAGTTTTTAAATTTTTAATATTTTATTATATTATAATTTAAATTTATCAACTAAATTAATTAATTCACATGCTAAGTTAGCTTGTATTTCAGCAGTCTCTGCAACTACATCCATATTATTAACAGTTTCTGTTATATTTTCTAATATAGTTTCTGAACTGCTAGAAGCTTGTGTTGAATTGCTAGACATATTATCAATAGCACTTGCTATTTCACTTGTGGATGAATTTAGATTTCTAGATATAGTATACGTTTCATTAGCTGCATTACTTACCAAATTTAAATTATTATAATAATATTCAGATACTTTTAAGAATTCATCTAATTTTGGAGTAATGTCTTTGTTAAAGAATTCAAGTATATCATTACTATCAGCACATAAACTTTTAAATACTAGTTGAACTTTATTTACAATATCTTCAATAGATTTTACAGCTTCCATAGATTGTTCAGATAATGCTTTTACTTGAGATGCTACAATTGCAAAACCTTTACCAGCTTCTCCAGCATGAGCTGATTCAATTGCTGCATTTAAAGCTAATAAATTAGTTTGATTAGCAATACTTGATATAGTTTCAACCATAACATATATTTCTTCTGTAACCTTACCAGCTTTAATAGCATCTTTAATATTAATTTCTTTTTCATGATATAAATTATTTATATATTTTAAAACTTCATTTGTATGATTTTTTAATTCTAGAGCCTTATCTCTAAAATTAATAAGAGTTTCAGTTTCTTTTTTTGAACTAGTAGATAGAGTATTAGTATTTTTTGCTATGTTTGAAATAGTTAAATTGACATCAAGTGCTACAGTTGTGCTATCCGACATTTTATTTACTATTCCTTCAGTGGATTCATTTATCTCACTTAATTTACAAGAAACTTCTTCTGTAGATGCAGAAAGTTCTTCTGCAGAAGATGATAAATCACTAGATTTCTGAATAATACTATTTATTAAATTTCTTATATTTTCTTGAGCTTTATTTAAAGATATACCAGCTCTACCGAGTTCATTTTTTGATTTAACTTCTATATTATTTGAGAAATCATAATTTGATAAACGTTCAGCTAAGGCTACTATTTTATTTAGAGCTCTTGTAATTGGACGAATAATAAATAATGATAATATTACAGTTATAATTAACAATATGAATAATGCAAATAATAATATATTTCTATTCTGATTAAAATTATTTTTCAATTCTTCTGTTTTCATATTAATTGCTTGGTCTATATCGTCTATGTAGTTTCCTGTTGTTATAATCCACCCATATGGTTCAAATAATTTTGAATAAGATCTTTTGGGATGAGTACCTTCTTCATTTGGTTTTGTGAAGTAAAAATCGGTATAGCCACCATTTCTAGCAACTTTTATTATTTCTTGAACTATCATATGTCCATTTGCATCTTTAAGACTAGTTCTATTACTTCCTTCTTGTTCTGGAATCATTGGATGTGCAATTAATGTTGAATCTATTCCATCAATCCAAAAGTAACCATCACCGTTATACCTTAAAGACTTTATCATATCTTTTGACAAACTTTTTGCTTGTTCTTCAGTTATTTCACCATTTATTTGTTTTTCATAAATCCCATTTAATAAAGAAATTACGTTTTCAACTTGTAGTTTTATGTTTTGATCATAGTTTTCCATTAAATTAAGTTCATATTGATTAATTGATGCATTTACTACATTTTTCATCTGATTAGATGAGATAAGTAATATAACAGCAGAAACCAATAAAACTAAAACTATATTAATACATATAATTTGATCTCTTAATCTTTTCATAAATTGTTCCCCTTCCATATAATAAAAATATTTTAAAAAATGTAACGGTAAATATTTACAACAATTATTATAGCATATCAATTGAAAATACTATATAAATTAATACATTTTTGTAATATTTTATTATAATATACATGTAATTATTGAGAATTTGGTGATTTTTAGATTTATTAAATATAAATTAATATTAAAAATTAGTTTATATAATAAAAAATAATCATATTAAAACTTTATATTATTATATGGAAATTAAAAACAAATTTACAATTATGTACTTAAAAAGATTGAAAATTCAAAATTGTAGGAATATAATAAAAAATAATAGAATATAAAATTAAATGTGTAAAAAATAACTTGAATTTATATTAACATTATAAAAACATAAAATGATTTACAATATAGACTAGATAAAAAGAGTAATTTACTGAATTAGTAGAACTAAAATACATTATATTAAAAAAGATTAAATATATTTTAATATTTTATTATATTTATTTTAGGGATCAATTAACTATTTTACTTTATGCATTAACAGTTATTGTAGCATATTAAATTATAGTCTTGTAAATATTAAAAAATTGTAGACATATATTTAATGATTCTAATATATTGTTAAATTAAAAAGTATGTATTGAAAATAGTTAACAATTAAAAAATGAGGGGGGACGTATAGGGGTGAAGTGTTAAATTGGGATAATGAAACAATATTAAAAGAAATTTTACAAAAGATAATAACTATTTATGTACTAAAAATTTAAATGAATTTTATTAAGAAAACATTACTGAAAAAAGCTATATTAAATTTAGTGCGACATTAAATCTAAATGCTGAAGTTAAGGTACTAATTTATTACTGATAGTAGATATATTTATTATTTTAATATATTTAATAAATTAAGAATTAACTGCTAAGTTTTATATTTAATTTTGAGTAAAGTTACTTATCTTCTTTGTAAACAATTACAAAATTAAAATGTAAATAGTTATTAATTCTATACAGTCAATTTAACTCGAGAAGAGATTAAGAGATTAGTTAAAATATTGTATAGGGGTGTAAAAATGAAAAAATCTTTAACAAAAATATTAGGAATTTCTTTATTAGCAGTTGCTATGATAGTAACTACTTTTCCAACCAATGTAAAAGCACTTGATTCAATTAACGAACCAACAATAGAGGAAGCGGCAGAAAGTGCAGATTCACAAACACAAAATAGTGTGATAGCAATACAAGAGTCATTAAATGAAGATGGAATTAATTTAGAAACATTAAAAGGAGATCACAATAATTATCCTATTGTATTAGTTCATGGATGCATGGGCTGGGGAAGAGATGAAAAATTAGGTTTTAAATACTGGGGTGGAACTGTAGATCTTCAAGAAAAAATGCGAGATGCAGGATATGAAGTTTATACTGCAGCAGTAGGACCTATTTCAAGTAACTGGGATAGAGCTTGTGAACTTTACGCTTATATAATGGGTGGTAGAGTAGATTATGGTGCATCTCATGCAGCAAAATATGGACATGATAGATATGGTAAGACATATCCAGGTATATACAAAAAAATAAGTAATGAAAATAAAATTCATATTGTTGGACACAGTCAAGGTGGACAAACAGTTCGTGCATTTACACAATTGTTAAATGAAGGTAGTGAAGAAGAAAGAAACTATGGTCAAAACGATATGTCACCACTATTTAATGGTGGTAATGATTGGATTCATAGCGTAACAACAATATCTACTCCAAATGATGGAACAACATTATCAGATTCAATACCATTTGTTGATTATATAACTCCGCTATGTGGTGTAGCTGGAGTATTAACAGGATCAAATAGTATTTTAAGTGATTATTTTGACTTTAAATTAGATCAATGGGGATTAGCAAAACAAGATCATGAAACTCAAGCACATTATATAGGACGTGTTTTAAGTAGTAGAATTTGGGAGAGGACTACAGATATATGTTCTTATGATTTAAGCACATATGGTGGAGAAGAATTGAATAAATGGGTAAAAGCACAACCAAATGTTTATTATTTCTCATGGACAACTAGTGCAACAAAACCATCAAAACTTACTGGACATCATATCCCTGAGCTAGGTGTTATGAATAAGAATTTCTATGTTAATTCACTTATGATGGGTAAATTTACTCGTAATGATAATTCAGGCAGACCCGTTATTGATAAGAGCTGGTGGCAAAATGATGGTTATGTAAACTGTATTAGCCAAAATGGTCCTAAATTAGGTTCAAATGATATTATAAGAGAATATGATGGTACACCTGTAAAAGGTCAATGGAATGCTATGCCTACACTTATAAATGTAGATCATGAAGATATAATAGGACGTTATGGTAATGTAACTCAATGGTATATTGATCGTTGTAAACAATTAAGCTCATTACCAGAATAATAGTTTAATATTTATTAAATAGACTTTTGCAAGCTAATCAATGACTTATATTTTTGATTAGCTTGTTTACTAAGATTAAAATTATATTTAAAAATAAAAAGATTATAGATAAAAAAATGATAAAAAATAGTTATATACAGGATCAAAAAAGTAAATAAATGTATAATAAAATCACATTATAATAAAATTTTGAAAAAAAACCAAAAAATATTGAAAATTCAAAAAACTAGGAATATAATTAAGTAAATTTCATAAAAAAGGATTTTTAGAAATAATACATAAAATTTTTAATTAGTTAAGTAATATCTATAAATAAAATCTTATTATTTTAAAATGATTAAATATATATTTTTATTTAATATATCTATTCTTAAAGATAAATTAACTATTTTACTTAACACAATTTAAATATGTAGTTAATAAATATATGAATAATATGTATACAAGCCTTTAAGTAAACGTTTAAATTAAGAGTAATGTTATTTTCATATATTTATATAATTAATTGTCACTTTTAACATATAAATAGTTAATAGTTTATAAAAAAGGGGGGGGACTTTAAAAAATTAATTAAACTATCAAATCAATAAACACTAGAAAAATTCTCTATAAATTAAAAATTCTAAATAACCTATAAAATTTAACACTGAGAAATTAATTAAAAAATAAAAATTCAACTTATTTATAGCAGTAGATATATTTTAAATTTTAATATATTTAATAAATAAGAATTATTAATATATTTTACATTTAATATAAAAGTAATGTAGACAAGTCTTATTACAAAGGTATTTTAATATCTAACTTTTAAATGTAAATATTTATTAATTCTATGCAGTTATTTAACAAGAGAAGAGATTAAGAGATTATTATGTTAAAAATATTGTATAGGGGTGTAGAAATGAAAAAGTCTTTAACTAAATTATTAGGAATTTCTTTATTAGCAGTAGCAATGACTGTAACCACTTTTCCTGCAGGGGTTAATGCTACTGAAATTACAGAAGGCTCATCAATTTTAACAGAATCAACACAGGCAATTGAAGCTGAAGAACCAATAGAAGCACTAGATACATCAAATTTAGACTCGACTTCACAAAGTAACGATTATCCAATAGTTCTAGTACATGGATTTATGGGATGGGGAAGAAATGAAGTAGCTGGATTTAAATACTGGGGAGGCGCTATAGACCTTCAAGAGAAAATGAGAGATAAAGGATATGAAGTTTATACAGCAACTGTAGCACCAGCTTCAAGTAACTGGGATAGAGCTTGTGAGCTTTATGCTTATATAGTTGGTGGAAGAGTAGACTATGGTGCAGCTCATTCTGAAAAGTATGGACATGCAAGGTATGGTAGAACATATCCAGGATTATATAATAAAATAAGTGATAAAAATAAAATTCATTTAGTTGGACATAGTATGGGTGGACAAACAGTGCGTACAATTACGCAACTTTTAAGTGAAGGTAGTGACGAAGAAAGAAACTATGATCAAAACAATCTTTCACCGTTATTTAAAGGAGGAAATGATTGGATTCGTAGTGTAACAACAATAGCAACACCAAATGATGGCACAACAGCAGCAGATGCTAATCCTGTAGTAGATGTTGTAAGCCCACTATTTGGAGTTTTAGGATCAGCAACAGGTCATAATTCTCTAGTTCAAAATGTATTTGATTTTAAATTAGATCAATGGGGATTAACAAAGAGGGACAATGAATCACAACTTCATTACCTTGGACGTGTATTAAGTAGCGATATTTGGAGTGGAACTAAAGATATTGGTACTTATGATTTAACAACATATGGAGCAGAAGAACTTAATAAATGGGTAAAAGCACAACCTAATGTTTATTATTTCTCATGGACAGTTTGTGGTACAAAGGAATCAATACTTACAGGTCACTCTATTCCGCAACCAGGAGTAATGAATTTAATGTTCTATAAGAATACTTTAGCAATGGGTAAATATACTCGTCATGAAAATGGTAAACCAATAATTAATAAAGATTGGTGGCCAAATGATGGTTATGTAAACTGCATAAGTGAAAATGGTCCTAAATTAGGATCTAATGATGTAATAATTGATTATAATGGAAATCCTGAAATAGGAAAATGGAATGCAATGCCTACACTTATAAATTTAGATCATGAAGATATAATAGGACGTTTTGCTAATGTTCAAGGATGGTATTTAAATCTTTGTAATCAATTAAGTTCATTACCAGAAAACAATTAAAAATTAAAGAATTTAGAGGGAAGTTAAATTCTCTCTAATTCTTGAAATAATGTCTTTGCTTTTAAATTACCTAAATTTAATTTTAATGAGGTGAAGTGTAATGAAGAGATCTTTAGTAAAAATTTTAGGAATTACTGCTTTAGCAATTTCAGTTGCTTTTACAAGTTTTTCAGCACCTGTTATGGCTGTTGAATCAACAAATTCAATTATTATAGAAGAGAGTAAATCATCTAATGATTTTATTTTGAATGAAATTGAAAATAGCACAAAAAATGAACCAACTATAGAAAATAATAAAGAGAATTTAAATGATGAAAGTTTAAATCATGAATCAAATAATAAAAAAGAAGAAGATCAGCTAAATGAAGTTAAAGAAATTTTAAAAGAATCAAAAACGGAGAATGAAGCTGAAGGTTTAGAAATACCAGATACAATAGAATTACCTAATAGTGAAGATTTCGATAGTAAATCAAAAGTTGAAGCTCAAGGTGAAATTATAGAACAAGAACCATTACAATATCCTGATATTAAAAGTGAAGTTATTGAGGAAGGAAACAAATATCCGATAGTATTAGTTCATGGATTTATGGGATTTGGAAGGGATGAATTATTAGGATATAAATACTGGGGTGGTATTGTTGATATTCAAGAAAGTTTGAGGAATCAAGGATACGAAACTTACACAGCAACAGTAGGTCCTGTTTCAAGTAACTGGGATAGAGCTTGTGAGTTATACGCATACATAGTTGGTGGAACAGTTGATTATGGTGCAGCACATGCTAAAAAATATGGACATGAAAGATATGGCAGAACTTTTGAAGGTATATATAAAGATGTAAGTGATGCTAATAAAATTCATCTTATAGGTCATAGTATGGGTGGACAAACAGTACGTACACTTACTCAACTTTTAAGTGAAGGTAGTGAAGAAGAAAGAAATTATGATCAAGAAAATATATGTGCTTTATTTATGGGTGGAAAACATTGGGTTAGAAGTGTTACCACAATATCAACACCTAATGATGGAACAACATTATCAGATGTAATGCCAGCAAAAAAATTGATAAATGTTTCATTGGGAATATTAGGAACAATAAATGGGAAAGATAATTTATCTAATTGTTTATATGATTTTAAATTAGACCAATTTGGACTAAAAAAACAACCTGGAGAATCATATATAAATTATAATAAAAGGGTTTTAGATAGTAATATATGGTCTGGAACAAAAGATATAGGACCATATGATTTATCAACTTATGGAGCTGAAGAACTAAATAAATGGGTAAAAGCTCAACCTGATGTATATTATTTTTCATGGGTAACAAAAGCTACAAAAAAATTATTAATAACAGGTTATGCTGTACCACAAATAGGTCCTATGAATCCATTATTTTATCCAAGTGCAACTAAAATGGGAAACTATACACGTAATTATAAAGGTCCTATTATAGATGACGAATGGTTTGATAATGATGGCATTGTAAATTCAATAAGTCAAGAAGGTCCTAGATTAGGTTCTAATGATGTGATTAAAAAATTCAACGGACAACCTAAAGTTGGTCAATGGAATGTTATGCCAACACTTATAAATACGGATCATATGGATATAGTTGGAACATTTGGTGATGTAGAAGATTGGTACATTGATTATGCAGAACAGTTAAGTAATTTACCTAGATAAAAAAATAAAATATAATTTACTAAAGAATAAAATACCTTGAACTGAAAATGGTTTGAGGTATTTTTGTTTATAAAAATGGTTAATTTTAGTTGTATTAAAAATAAAATATATATTAATATTAATAAAGAAGGAGGCGTTAATATGGTTATAGGAATTGGTCAAATTGATGTAATATGGGAAAATGAATTAATAAACATGAATAAAGTTGAAACTTTAGTTAAAGAAGCATCAAGAAAAAATGTAGAATTAATACTTTTTCCAGAAATGACTTTAACAGGAGTAACATTAAATATAAATAAGTTAACTTTATCACAAGATAAAATAATCGAATGGTGTCGTGAATTAGCTATAAAAAATAATATAAATATAGGTCTTGGATATGGTAAGAAAATTGATTCCAAGGCATTGAATAATTATCTTATAATATCTAATTTTGGAGAGGTTATATCTGATTATACTAAAATACACTTGTTTACATATGGTGGAGAGCCAAAAGCATATCATAATGGTATGAACATTCAAAATTATAAAATAGGACAATTTTCTTTAGCATCATTTATTTGTTATGACTTAAGGTTTCCTGAAATTTTTCAAGTAGCTGCAAGAAATACCCAGGCAATAACTGTCGCAGCTAATTGGCCAAAGTCAAAAATTGAAGAATGGATAAGCTTTTTAAAAGTTAGAGCGCTAGAAACTCAAAGTTATATTATAGGTATCAATAGATTAGGAGAAGGTGACGGAATAAAATATAATGGCCAATCTGCTATTGTTAGTCCATGGGGAGAGATATTAAATGATTTAAGCGATAAAGAAGAACTTATAATACAAGAAATTAAATTAGAGCAAGTATTTAAATCAAGAGCGAAATTTAATGTTAAAGATGACAGAAGAGAGGATCTATATAAAAAATATTATAGCTGACAATAAAGTCAGCTATAATTAAAAATTAGGTATGTGAATCAAAAATTAGTTTTTAAAAATTTATTAAAAGAAAATACAAAATTAAATTGACTTTCTAAATATAATTATATATTAGATAATACTTCTTCAATATGTCCTTTTACTTTAACTTTTCTAAATTCTTTAATAAGTATTCCGTTTTCATCGATTATAAAAGTGCTTCGTTCAATGCCAAGAACTTTTTTACCAAACATATTTTTTTCTTTTATAACATCATATAACTTGCAAACTGTTTTTTCTTCATCACTTAATAAGATAAATGGTAAATTAAATTTGCTTATAAATTTATTATGTGAATTTAAATTATCCTTACTTATTCCGATAACTACAGTATTTTTATTTTCAATAATATTATAATTATCTCTGAAATCACAAGCCTCAGCTGTACATCCAGGTGTATTATCTTTTGGATAAAAATACAAAATTACTTTTTTACCTTTATAATCATTTAAACTATGGATTTTTTCATCACACCCTTGAAGAGTAAAATTAGGAGCTAATTCACCTATGTTAATCATAATATTCACCTCCGAATATATTTAATATTATATAATAATAATTATTATTTATCAAGATATATAATATAATAATTATTACAAGGTAGTTTATACAGTAGTATATATTTACATAACTAAAATGGATGCTATAATTTAAGGTATATTACAGGGGGAATAACAATGATTAATGATAAGCTGTTAGAGAAAATAGATAATTTGGAAGAAGAACTTATAAACTTGTATCATATTTTACATCAAAATCCAGAACTATCAAATGAAGAGTTTGAAACTACAAATATGATAAAAAAATTACTACAAGAAGTAGATATAGATATTTTACATACTGATTTAAAGACAGGCCTTATAGCTGAAGTGAAAGGTAATCCTAATGGACCAATAGTTGCAATAAGATGCGATATAGATGCTCTACCTATAAAAGAAGAAAGTGTTTTGTCTTATAAATCTAAAAACAATGGTAAAATGCATGCGTGTGGTCATGATTTTCATATGGCAGCAATTTTAGGTGCAGCTTATTTAATAAAGAAAAGCCAAAGAGATTTAATAGGAACAGTTAAATTTATATTTGAGCCTAGTGAAGAAAGTTCAAAAGGAGCTAAAAAAATAATTGATACAGGAGCTTTAGATGATGTTGAAGCTATTTTCGGTTTGCATAATGTTCCTAATTTAGATGTTGGGATAATCGGAATAAAATCTGGAGCAATGACAGCAGCTGTGGATAGATTTGAAATAAAGATATCAGGTATTGGGAGTCATGCAGCAAAACCGGAAAAAAGCATTGATCCAATTATAATATCATCAAATATTATAAATGCTCTACAAACTATTATAAGTAGAAATGTAAGTCCAATTAATGATGCACTTTTAAGTATAACTCATATAGAAAGTGGGAATTCATGGAATATAATACCTGACTATGCTTATATGGAAGGAACAGTTAGAACATTAGATAAAGAAACAAGAGAGTTGATTCCAAAAAGAATGAGTAGTCTTATTAATGGAATAGCAGAGTCATTTGGAGGAAAAGCTGAATTCATATGGCATGAGGGACATCCAGCTACAAATAATGAAAAAGAATGGGTAAATATTGCATCTCAAATAGGAAAAAGAATGGGATATAAGGTAAGTGAAAATTCAATGGGATTAGAAGGAGAAGATTTTGCTTATTATCAAGAAACTATTCCAGGTGCATTCATAATTTTTGGAACAGGCAAATCATTTGCACATCATCACCCTAAATTTGCAGTAGATGAAAATGCAATAATAAATTGTGCTAAATACTTTGCTAATTTATCAGAAGAAGCTTTATCAATATTGGTTAAGAAAAGACATAAGTTATAAGAATAATACCTTAATAAATTTAAAATACTAAGTTTATTAAGGTATTTTTTTTTGTATAAGAAATTATAAAATATTAACATTCACTTAAAACATAGCTAAATTTAAAAATCTGGTAAAAAATATAATATTCTTGACAAATTTATAAACAAGTCTATAATTAGATATAAATACAGACCCCCTACACGGGGGTGGGAGGATAAAGCATGAGTGAAGAAAGAAAAAAAGCATTACAATCTTTAAAAACAGCAAAAGGACAAATTGAAGGGATAATAAAAATGATAGAAGATAATAGGTATTGTATAGATGTAGCAAATCAAATATTAGCTGCACAATCATTACTTAAAAAAGCTGATTTAATGATATTACAAGGGCATTTACGTCATTGTGTTAAAGAAGCATGTCTTAATAATAATCCTGATGAAAAGATAGAAGAAATGAATAAAGTATTAGAAAAAATACTTTCTAAGTAGGATTTAAAATATAATTTACAACATATTTTAAATGTGTTGATGTTATAGTATAAAAGCTCGTGGACTGAGAAATTTACTTTAAGAAATCTAAAAATAAAGATTAGTCTAATTAATGCGTGTTCCCAATGAAACATTGTGACAAGCAATTAATTCAACAAATCTTCATTAAGAATTCTAAAAAGCAAATTTCAATGCCACTGCGCCTATATACAATAACATCAATATTGCTAATAAATATATTTATAAAAAGAAAGGAATAATGTATGCAAAAAAAATCATTTAAGATTAATGGAATGACATGCTCAGCTTGTGCAAATAGAGTTGAAAGAGTTGTTGGAAAATTAGATGGAGTAGAAAAATCTAACGTTAATTTTGCAACTGAAACTCTTAGTGTTGAGTTTGATGAAAATAAACTACAAGATAAAGACATAGAAGAAAAAGTCGTAAAAGCTGGATATGGTGTTAAGAAAAATATAAAAACTTATAACTTAAAAGTAGAGGGAATGACTTGTTCAGCATGTGCAAATAGAGTTGAAAGAGTAACTAAAAAGCTAGAAGGTGTTCAGGAATCAAATGTTAATTTTGCTACTGAAAAGCTAACTATAGTGGTTGACGAAGATTTAGCAGGATATTCTGACATAAAAGCTGCTGTAGAAAAAGCAGGTTATAAAATTGAAAAAGAATATAAGGCTAAAGAAGATAATAAAGAGAGCAATCCAGCTAAAGAATTACTAAATAGATTTATAATTTCTGTGATACTAACAGTTCCATTACTAATAATTAGTATGGGGCATATGGTGGGAATGTATCTTCCAAGTATAATTGATCCAATTATCAATCCATTAAATTTTGCTTTAATACAAGTTGTATTGACACTTCCAGTTATGTTAGTTGGATATAAATTTTACAAAGTAGGAATAAAGAATCTTTTTAAATTAAGTCCTAATATGGATTCATTAATATCAATAGGAACCTTAGCAGCATTTTTATATGGAATATTTGCAATAGTTAAGATAAAGCAAGGTAATAGTGAATATGCAATGCATTTATATTTTGAATCAGCAGCTGTAATATTAACATTAATAACACTTGGTAAATGTTTAGAAGCTGTATCAAAAGGAAAGACATCTCAAGCAATAAAAGCATTAATGGGTTTAGCTCCTAAAAATGCTACTGTTATAAGAAATGGCATAGAAACTATTATTCCAGTTGAAGAAGTTGTTGCTGGAGACATTGTTTTAGTAAAACCAGGAGAAAAATTACCTGTAGATGGTGAAGTAATAGAAGGCATTACATCAATTGACGAATCTATGCTTACTGGTGAAAGTATTCCTGTAGAAAAAGAAACTGGAAGTACTGTTATTGGCGCAAGTATAAATAAAACTGGATTTATTAAATATAAGGCTACTAAAGTTGGAAAAGATACTGCATTAGCTCAAATTGTTAAATTAGTTGAAGAAGCTCAAGGATCAAAAGCACCTATAGCAAAATTAGCAGATGTTATTTCAGCATATTTTGTACCTATAGTTATAGGTTTAGCTATAATTTCAGCAATTGCATGGCTTTCAGCAGGAGAGTCAATGATATTTGCATTAACTATATTTATATCTGTATTAGTAATAGCATGTCCTTGTGCATTAGGTCTTGCAACACCAACAGCAATTATGGTTGGAACAGGAAAAGGTGCAGAAAATGGAGTTTTAATAAAAGGTGGAGAAGCTTTAGAGACAACATATAAACTAAACACAATAGTATTTGATAAAACAGGAACTATAACTGAAGGAAAACCTAAAGTTACAGATATTTTAGTTAATAATATAACTGAGAATGAAATATTAAACTTAGCAGCAAGTGCTGAAAAGGGATCAGAGCATCCTCTTGGAGAAGCAATTGTAAAAGAAGCTGAAGATAGAAAATTAAAATTAAAAGAAATTAATAAATTTAATGCAATCCCAGGTCATGGTATAGATGTATTAATTGACGAAAAAAATATTTTCCTGGGAAATAAGAAGCTAATGCAAGAAAAAAATGTAGATATATCGTCATTAGATGAACAATCAGAAAGATTGTCTAATGAGGGAAAAACACCTATGTATATATCAATAAATTCTGAATTAAAAGGCATAATAGCTGTTGCTGATACTGTAAAAGAAAATAGTAAAGAAGCTATAGAGAGTTTACATTCAATGGGGATAAAAGTTGCCATGATTACAGGTGATAATAAGAATACTGCAAACGTAATAGCTAAACAAGTTGGAATAGATATAGTTTTAGCAGAAGTATTGCCAGAAGATAAAGCAAATGAAGTAGCAAAATTGCAAAAAGATGGAGATAAAGTTGGAATGGTTGGAGATGGAATAAATGATGCTCCAGCTCTTGCTAAAGCTGATATTGGTATAGCAATTGGTTCAGGAACTGATGTAGCAATTGAATCAGCAGATATAGTTCTTATGAAAAGTGATTTAATGGATGTTACTACAGCGATAAAACTAAGTAAAGCAACCATTAGAAATATAAAAGAAAACCTAGCATGGGCATTTGGATACAATATATTAGGAATACCAGTAGCAATGGGAATACTACATATATTTGGTGGCCCATTACTAAATCCTATGATAGCTGCAGGTGCTATGAGTTTTAGTTCAGTATCAGTATTATTAAATGCACTAAGACTAAGGAACTTTAAAGCTTAATGTTAGACTAGCCATTATACTAAAATATAAATGATTATTTTAGGCTATGTTTTAAGTGAATGTTGATATTTTAGTATAAGGGCGAGCTGGCGTTGGAATTTGCTTTTTAGAACTCTTAATGAAGATTTGTACAATTAATTGCTTGTCAGCAATCTTTGATTGGGAGCATGCATTAATTGGACTAAGCTTTATTTTAGTGTTCTTAAAGTAAATTCCTCTGTCCATGAGCTTTATACTACAATATTCAACACTGTTTTAAAACATAGCCTTATTTTAAAGTGTAAATAGAAAATAATATTTTAAGGAGGAATAGATTTATGAAAAAGACAATTATAATTGAAGGAATGAGCTGTAATCATTGTGTAGGTCATGTAAAAGAGGCATTAGAAAACTTAGCTAATGTAACATCAGTAGAAGTAAATTTACAAGAAAAGTGTGCTACAGTAGAAACAAGTGAAAATGCTGATGTTTTAAAAGAAGCAATAGAAGAAGAAGGTTATGATGTTATAGAAATAAGATAAAGAAGATTTTTTAGACGTGAAAACAAAGTAGTTTTTTAATTAGGTTATGTTTTAAATCAATATTAATATATGCAATAGGAAAAGTGGAATTCTAAGTTCAATTACTTAGTCCACTTTTCATATGCATATATTAATTTGATAATAAGCATAGCTGTTTTATTATTCGTAATATTATTCTTAAAATTTTAAGTTGAATTTTAAGAATAATAAGTTTATACTTTAATTATATTACTATAAAAAGGAGTGATATTAATGCATATTAAACCTGTATCTGATTTAAGAAATTATAATGAAGTATTAAAGGATTGTGGTAACGGTGAACCAGTTTTTTTAACTAAAAATGGACATGGACGTTATGTATTATTAGATATTAATGAGTATGAAAAACAAAAAGAAACAATTAAACTATTTTCTAAATTAAAAGAGGCAGAAGATGCTATACAGACAGGTGAAGAATGGTTATCTATAGATGAAGTAAAAAAGAACTTGGGGGTATAAACTTGGAATACACATTAAGAATTAACCCTAAAGCACAAGAGGATTTACAAAATATAAAAATGTATATAGAAATAGATAATCCAAGTATTGCAAAAAAAATTATATTGCAAATATTAGATAAGATTGATAATTTAAAGAAGTTTCCGTATATGGGTAAAATGCTAATGTATAAAATAGAAGTTAGTACTAAATATAGATATATTATTGTAGATAATTATTTGGTATTTTATTTAATAGAAGGTAATATAATATCGATTAATAGAGTATTACATGGAACTAGAGATTATAAGACATTATTTATTAATTCTGTATTTATTAATTCTGTTAATTAGATAAGAAAAAGAGTATATTTTAATTAGGTTATGTTTTACTAACATGTTGATATATGCAATAGGAAAAGTGGACTAATTTCAATTACTTAGTCCACTTTTCGTATGCATATATTAACATATTTTAAAGTATAATGGTTAATTAAAAATAGATAGTTATGAATTAATCTTTCACAACTGATCTAATTAAGTTATAGTCATTATCATTTGCTTCAACGAATCCATTAACTGGTGTAGTTATACCTTGGAAATTGTTGAAGTGTACAAAGGCATTTTTAATAGATTCTGCTCTGTCTAAATCCATATCTGGACTAACAGCAATAGCATCTTTTTGAATATTATCAGTCATAGAAACTATAATTAAATCATCTAAATTAATACCATTTTCTTTTGCTTTATCAAGAGCCTCATTATAAGTTGCACCAGCATCAAATGATCCATTTAAAACTCCATTTATTACATTATCATGGCTTCCAGCAAAAGAAACATTAGAGAATAATCTATCAGGATCCATTTTATTTGTTTTTAAAATATGTCTAGCATATAAGTATCCTGATGCACTATTTTTATCTACATAAGCAAAGCTCTTGCTTTTCAAATCTGCTAATGTTTTAATTCCAGAATTTTTGTTAGCTATTATATATCCATTATAATAAGTTTTGCCATTAACTCTAGGGGTTACCAGTGGTGTGACATTTGCTTTGTTTTTAGCTATAACATAAGCAAATGGTGAAAACCAACCCATATCAATAGTACCTTTTTTGATTTGATCGCTAAGAGCATCATAATCTTTAACAATTATCATTCTTGGAGTTAAGTTGATTCCTTTAAGTAATCTTTCTAGGATAGGAAGATACATCTTCTTTATATCAGCAGGAGATGTGAAAGGATTAATACCAACTATAACTTCATTTTCTCCTTTAAGGTGACTCATTTGATATTGTAAATTTTCAGATACACTACTTAGTGCAGCACAATAATCAAGTAATTGATCAGTTTTATTTTCATGTCTTTCAATCATATCTATTGAGTCAAGAGTTTCTCTATTTGTATCCTCTATAGTATGAGTTAAATGTGTAAGAGCTTGTTCAATATCAAATGCAATTTGAGTATTTGATTTTGATACATCTGTTAAATTTAAAATAGAAGTCTTAATATGTCCCATAGCTACATAGCTGTCAGATAAAATTTCAATAGTTTCATTAGAAATAGAATCAAGTTCAGTTATTGTTTTTTTAGAATTCTCAGTAGCTGAATTAGTATCAGTTATATTATCAAGAAGATCTTTAACTATACCATCTATTTCTCTTGCAAATTTATCTGTTTCATCAGCAAGTTTTCGTATTTCATTAGCTACAACAGCAAAGCCTCTTCCTGCTTCACCAGCACGAGCAGCTTCAATTGATGCATTTAAAGCAAGTAAATTTGTTTGACTAGAAATATCATGTATGTATTCAACAAATTTAATTATGCTTTTTGAAGAATCATGTAATTTTGAATTTATTTGTAAAGAATCATCAGAAATTATTTTCATTTCTGATAATAGTGAAATTATATTACTAATAGAAGTTTTACTTTTTTCAAGTACTGTAAGGGTATCATTTGTTTCGGTTTCTACAGTTGATATACTTTCATCAATTTTTTCACAACTAGAAACAACTTCATGTATACCAGATTCAACAGTTTCAATACATGCTAAGTTAGTAGTAGAAAAGTCAGAGATAACTTTATTTTTTTCAACTAAATGAGAAAATGCTTCTTTACTTTGTTTTGAAATCCATAAAAGATGTTCAACATCAAATCCCATTGTTTCAATCATAGAGTGTACATTTTTAAATACTGTATCCTTATCATTTGATAAATCGTTATCATCACTATTATCATTGGATTTAGATTTATCACAGTAATATAAATAAGAAATTATTATAAGCAGAGTAATTAGTGATAAAGATAATTCTACAATAGAGTTATCTGTACCAAAAGCGATAAAGATGTTACATAATATACCTAATATTATTGGAAATAAGTACTTATTTAATTTCATAAGTTTTTCCCCCTTGTTTTATGTAATAATAAGGTCAAAATATAAATACAAGTAAATTATCCCACAAAGGTAATTTAAATTCAATATTAACAATGAATTACTTGAGTACAAAAGTATAAATAGTGTTTTAAAAGATATACATTATATTACCTAATATAATAATAGGGAAATTTTTAGTATTGTGTTGATATGTGCATAAGCAAATTGGACGGAGTAATTGAACTTTATCTATTGCATATATCAACATATATTTAAAATACAACCAATAATAAAAATAAAATTTATGGATTAGAAAAACAAAGAAAAAGCGAGATAAAACTAGAAAAATATGTGAAGAATTAATCTTTAGATTAATAAATTAACTTGCAAAAATATACGAACGTATGTACGATATAGATATAGAATTTAAAAAAATAAACTTAAACTATATTGTTCATATATAGTTTATTAATAAAATAAATACAATAAGTTTAGCTTGGGCTACACTACATATATTTGAAAGGTGGTCAATTCTCATGGAAATTATAAAATCTAAAATAACATTAAAAGAAGTAATAGGAATGGATTTAGCAATAAAAAAAATAATAAATAAGATTGAAAAAAAAGATTATAATAATGATTTATGGTGGAAAGAAAGCTCTCTATATGAAAGTGCTAGTATGATTAGTAATGCAGAAAAAAGAGGCGAAGAGCGTGGAAAAAAAGAAAAATCATTAGAAATTGCAAGTAAATTATTATTGATGGGATTAAATTTAGAAGAAATTGCAGAGGTTATAGGGTTACCAGTTAATGAATTATTATATGAAGTAAAATAATAGTTTAAATATGAGTTGAATATTTTATTTCAGACAAGAAGGTAAAATTAATTTATAATTTTTAGGCTATGTTTTAGCAGAGTGTTGATATATGCATAAGCAAAGTGGGCGGAGTAATTGAACTTAAGAACACTAAAATGAGTATAGTCCCATTTTAGCTTGTTCCCAATATAAAATTAGGACAAGCAGTAAATGTAACAATACTCATTAAGGGTTCTAAAAGTCCATTTACAATGCCACTTCACCTATTGCATATATCAACACTGTTTTAAAACATAGCCAATTTTTAAAATAGAGTTATTGAATTTAGTAATATGAATTCAATGGCTCTTTTTCTGTGTAAGTTACTTTTAAAATCCTCTGCCTATAAGCTTTATGAGCAATATCAATTTTTTTATATAGTACATTTATTTTGAGACATAGCAACTATTATAGAAAAAATTTTAGTAACTATTGACTATAGTGTTCATACTGTATATAATACAACATATACAGTACATACTTTAAGGAGGAAAAACTGATTGAAGATATTATTATCTAATAAATCTGATTTACCTATTTATGAGCAGATAAAAACACAGATTAAGGAACAGATAATGTCTGGTAAAATTGCAGAAAATGAATTTTTACCATCAATAAGACAATTAGCTAAGGATTTAGGTATAAGTGTTATTACAACAACTAGGGCATATTCAGATTTAGAAGAAGAAGGATTTATAGCAACTATTAGGGGAAAGGGAAGTTTTGTACTTCCTAAGGATAATGAAATGGTAAAAGAGCAATATTTAAAAAGAATTGAAGACGCTTTTACTACTGCAATTGAAAATGCAAAATTAGCAAAGGTTTCAAAAAGTGAACTTATTATCATTTTAGAAAATTTGATTGAGGAGGATAAGTAATGAATGCACTTGAAATAAGCAATTTAAATAAAAAATTTAAAGATTTTAGCTTAGAAAATATAAATTTAAGCTTACCTAAGGGATATATATTAGGGTATGTAGGGCAAAATGGGGCAGGAAAGACTACAACTATAAAACTTATTATGCAGCAGTTAAAAGCAGATAGTGGAGAAATAAGTGTATTTGGAAAGAAGTACAAAGGAAATGAAGTTGAATTTAAAGATATGATTGGATTTGTGGGGGATGAATGTTACTTCCCACAAGGTTTTAAGTTAAAAGACGTGATTAATACATTAAAAGATTTTTATCCATCATTTAATGAAGATAAATTTAATTATTATATAGATTTATGGGAATTGCCAAAGGATAAAAAGATTAAAGATTTTTCAAAAGGTATGAAAATAAAACTAACATTTGCAAGCATATTTGCTAGAAAGACTAAGTTACTTATATTAGATGAACCAACAAGTGGTCTTGATCCTGTAATTAGAAATGATATTTTAGAGTTACTACAGGAATATATAGAAGATGGTGAAAAGAGCGTATTATTTTCTACACATATTACAAGTGATTTAGAAAAGATAGCTGATTATATATTTTTTATAAATAAAGGAAAGATGATATTTAATGATACTAAAGACAACATCTTAGAAAAACATTTTGTGGTCAAAGGTGGAAAAGAGGACTTAACTACTAATATCAAGGACAAATTGATAGGATATAAAAAATCAAATGTTGGATTTCAAGGGGTAATATATGCTGAGGATAAAAAATATTTAGATGATGAATTACTAATTGAAAAACCATCTATTGAGGAAATAATTGTATTTTATATAAATAGTGGAAAGGAGGATAAATAATGAATGCTATAAATTATTTAAAGTTTGATTTTAGAATAATAAAAGGAAACTTGAAGTATTATTCATTGTTTTTTATAGCCTTTGCCATATCAATGCTTTATTCAGAGAATAATATTAATGCAATGAGTTACTTATTCTTTGTTTTAATTATTGTTGCAATATTACCATTTAGTTCAGAAGGCAATAAAAAAAGTACAGAAATGTATTATATGTTTCCGTCTAAAACATCAAGTATGGTAATGGGAAGATTTTTATATTTAATAATATTAAATATTATTGTATGGGTGATAGAAATTTCTACAATGATACATTTTTATAATATTGGTTCAATCGAGATGTCTGAAATTATTTTAATATGTTTTGCAGGGATAATTGCTACAATCGTATGCATGATTCAGTATTCTGTTTATTATAAATTTGGAATGGAAAAGGGAAGAGCTATTCTAATGCTAGTATATATGGTTCCAGCATTTTTTATATTTGCATTACCATCTATATTAAGTGAAAGAACTATTCCTAATAATATATTAAATCTTATGATAGCTAATAAAACAATTATAGGAATTACATCTATTATTACAATAATAGTTGTCGGAGCAATATCATACTTAATATCATGCTATATTTGTGAAAATAAAGATGTATAGAAACAATTATAAAATTAAGGTTAATTTAAGGAAATGTTGATATGCGTATCAGGAAAATTGAGTTATAATAGGATAATAAAGACAGTAAAATTATTAAATAATGTTAATACTTCTTAATTTGAAATAAAACTTATTAAGGCAAATAATATATTTATTTAAAAGAAAAAAATTATCTGATTTTTAATATGTTTTAGATTAAGCTTAAGATATTATAAATTGAATTAATTTAAAAACAAGTATAAATAGGGGGTAAAAAAATGAAACTTAAAAAAACATTATCAATTGTTATGGCAGCAACATTATCTATTTTTACTATTGCAGGATGTAGCGAGCAAGGAAAGAATTATTCAAAAGAATTAAATAATTTAACAAAATGGGAGGCAACATCTTCAGAATTTACAGGAGAAATGTCTATAGAAGCTAATGGAGAAAATGAAAACTTCACATTTTCTGGTACAAGCTATATGAAAGGACAAACTCAAGGTCATATGAACTTTAAGTTTAATAGTAAGTCAGGAAAAATAAATATACCAGAATTAGATATGTATTTAGATAACGGAATATCATATATTAGCAAGAATTATTATACACAAAATTTCACACTAAATGGAATAGAAGCGCCAAAGAGTATTAGTAATATATCTGCTGACTATATTGGAATAGATTCAGGATTAGATATGAATTCATTAATAGAATTAACTAAGTCACCTGACTATTTATCAAATTTATCTACTCAATTATTCGGAAAAAATAATGATGTAGAGATACCAATGAAACAAAATGGTAGAGAATATTCTGTAAATATGGATAGTGATCAAATAGTTGACTTAGTATCAAAAGGAATATCAGGTTTATCAGAAAACTTAGATAATAGTAATTCTACATTTAAATTAGGACTAAATGAAGAAATGATAAAAACATTAAAAGAGGGTGTAAAAGATCCTTCATTTAAAACAATGTTAGAACAAGCAAAACCTATGCTTAATGGATCAAATATTTCTACTAAAGAAAAGTTTACTGATGATAGCTATACTGCAGAATTTAATATGAACGTGCAAATAGCTGGTATGGCAAAAATAAATATTAAAGTTAACTCTACTAGTAAGAAGGCAGAAGTAAAAGATGTTTCAATGCCAGTTAATAGAGTAACTTTCACACAAGAACAATTTATGAATATGATGATTCCAGAAGATACTCAAGCTAAATAAGAAATAATTTTTAAAAATATAAATTTGAATAAGATAAACCAATTTAAGTTGAGAGAACATCAATTTAAATTGGTTTATTTTTTTATTATAAAGTTAATTTTATATTTATTATGAAATGGTTTTATAATAATAAAAATTAAAAAATAATTCCAATTTTAATAAAAGGGGTTAAATGAAAAACTAACTTCCGTTTTAGCGTAAGCAATTGTAACTGCAAGGGTAAAGTCAGTTTTTAGAATTAAATTTAGTGGTAAAAAGACCTAAAATAAGCTATAATTTTCATAATATAATCTTTTTTTAGGGTTTATAAGCAGGCTTAATAAGCCTACGGAAATCGGTCTGCAAAACTAAGTTCCGTTTGCTTCAACTTTGCATTATTAAGTTCCGCTGATACTTGCCCTAAATTTTTGATATATTATTTATTAAATAGTGCAGGTTTTAGATGTACCTCATCTGCATGGATATGTTTTAATGATAACTTGTCTAATATTGAGACATCTAACAACATTTGGGCTAGTTTAAATGGTGTATTTCCGTTTAAGCTAGCTCTTGCTGTACTATTAATATGGTTCATCATTAAGGTAATATCTTCTTGAGTCCTATTATTCAAAGATTTTCCTTTAGGTATTATATACCTTATGTATTCATGATTTTTTTCTACGTGTGGCTTCTGATAAGAAGCCATAGGATTACAGTAGAATATTTTAGTTCTTTGATTTCCTTCAGTATCTAATTCTAGATCTTCCGGATTTTTAAATTCCGAGCCGTTATCTGTTAGAACAACAGGAAAGCTACGTTTAAATACTTCATGGTCTAACACCTCATATAGCTTATCTATGGCATCTTTAACATCAATCTGGCTACAGCTATCTATAATAAAAGCAAGCATTAAAGAACAGTTTCTAAACATAAAAGTGAGAAGCACTTTGCCACTTCGTGTGCCGTGTACTGTATCCATTTCTACAACTGGTGTATTGGGGTTGTTTTCAAGAAATTTAACAAAATCCTCGAAAGTTCGTCCAATCCTGTGCGCTGAATCTTTTACTACAGGAGATGTAGATTTTTTTCTTGGCTTATACTTTACTTTTCTAGGTAGATCAATATTCCTAGCTGTAAAAGCATTTTTGTCAAAATAATGATATAATGTTCTTTCACAACAATTTATCTCATGCTTATGATGAGTAAAAATATGAGATATTGACTGTCCTTTCAAAATAAGTGGTGAAATTATTTCATCTAGCTTTTTTAGTTCATCTGAAGTTAGATTAAGTCCTTCTCGAGTTGTGACTAATACTTCCTTATACTTTGTATCTGCAACTTTAGCTTTATAGTAGCTCTTTTCATCGGTGCACGTAGTGACTGTGCTGCAACTGTTGCAGACATATGGGTAACGGTTAAGTTTAGTGCACTTCTTGATTGAATAATCATTACAAGATCTATAACAGTTTATGAACCTACATTTCTTACACTGCTTGCCGCAACGACTATTGCACAAGTTTGTCTTAGTACAATTTTTTCGATTTTGACATGGCTGTAAATCATTTTCTTTTTTCTTGCTTACTCTAAGAAATCTATTTCTTTTAATTTCCTTAGAGATAGTAGTTGGATCTTTACTAACTCTTTTCGCAATTTCTTTTAATGTGAAATTATTATCTAAGCCATATTCAATTATAATGCGATCTTCTATTCTAAGGTGTTTCCCTTTGCATAATTCATTGTTTGACATAATTAATCCTCCTAAATATGCTCAGGACAAATATCAATTTTATTATATCAAACACTTTGCAAAAGTAAGTTCAGCTTAGTTAAAAAAACGGAAATTACTATTTCAATTTACGTTTTAATAAAAGGTTGGTATAATTATATTAACAAATAGAAGTAAAAAATATAATAAAAGTAAAAAATAATAAATTATAGAATAAAAGTTGGAAACTGTGAATAGTTCTCTTAATTTGGGCACCTTGAGGATTATGAGTTAATGGTGCACCCGGCCAACAAATTAGTTAAATTAATTAATTTAACTAATTTGTTGGTTTTTTCTATATATAAATATATTTAATTAAAAACATTGGAATTGGAGTGGGAGGAATATGAATGTTAAATTATGGATTAGTAATTATATTAGGATTAGTTATAGGTAGTTTTTTAAATGTATGTATTTATAGAATTCCACTTGAGCAATCAATTTCTTATCCACCATCTCATTGTGCAAGTTGCAATCATAAATTAAAACCAATAGATTTAGTTCCAATATTTAGTTACTTATTTTTAAAAGGTAAATGTAGATATTGTAAAGAAAAAATTTCAATAATATATCCATTAGTGGAAATACTTAATTCCATATTGTATATTATTATATTTTTAAATTATGGATTAAGTTTAGAATTTTTTAAATATAGTATATTAAGTTCATTATTAATAGTAATAGGAATAATAGATTATAAAACTCAAGATATATATACATCAACTATAATATTTGGAACAATATCTAGTGTGATTTTTATGATAATAGATTATTTAGTTAATAAAAATGCAATTTCAACTTATATTTTAGGAGGAATAATTGGATTCTTAGCATTAGGAATTATAGTTATAATAACTAAAGGTATGGGCATTGGAGATGCTGAAATTACATTAGTTTGTGGTTTGTTTTTAGGAATAAGGGGAGTAATTGTGACTTTGTTTTTAGGAATAATAATAGGGGGAATAGTTGCAGTTATTATTTTAGCTTTAAAACTAAAAGATGCAAAAGATTCAATGGCATTTGGTCCGTTTTTATCCATAGGCGCAATTATGTATATGTTATGGGGAGACATGATAATAAATATTTATTTTAGAATAGTAGCAATAATATAGGCTATGTTCTAAGTGAATGTTGATATTTTAGTATAAGGGCGAACTGGCATTGGAATTTGCTTTTTAGAACTCTTAATGAAGATTTGTACAATTAATTGCTTGTCAGCAATTTTTAATTGGGAGCATGCATTAATTGGACTAAGCTTTATTTTAGAGTTCTTAAAGTAAATTCCTCTGTCCATGAGCTTTATACTACAATATCAACACTGTTTTAAAACATAGCCATAATATAAAATATTTTTAAATATAGGAGAGATTGTAATATAAGAAATAGAAGAGAGTGGGTGAATGTTTCATGGCAATTGAAAAAAAAAGATTAGGTAATATTCTTATAAATGCAGGAAAAATAAATAGTTATCAGTTGCAAGAAGCATTAAAATCACAAAAAATTCTTGGGAAAAAACTAGGAGAGATACTAGTAGATAGTAATGTTATTACAGAAGAAGAAATAATAGAGTCTGTTGAACAACAAACAGGAATAAAAAAGGTAGACTTAAATACAATAAGCTTTGATAAAAAAGCAATATCAATAATACCTAAAAACTTATGTAACAAATATTCACTAATACCTTTCGGATTTGATAATAATAAAATAAAAGTAGCTATGGTAGATCCACTTAATATTTTTGCAATAGATGATGTTGCAATCTCAACGGGTTTTGAAATAGAAACATTCATATCTAAAAAGAATGACATAAAAAAATTCATAGAAGTATATTATAGTAGTCAGCAAATTAGTATGGCTGCTAAACAGCTAGCTCAAGAAAGTTCAGAGTTAAAAAAGAAAAATATTATAAATATTGAAGAAATAGATGATGTAAAGAATGCACCTGTTGTAAAAATGGTTGAATATCTGTTCAAAAATTCAATAGAGATGAATGCATCAGATATACATATAGAACCATTTGAAAATGAGATAAGAATAAGGTATAGAATAGATGGACAATTACAAACAGTAAATGTTTTAAATATAGATAGTTTAGGTCCATTGATAACAAGAATAAAAATTCTTGCTGGGCTTAATATAGCAGAAAAAAGAATACCTCAAGATGGAAGAATAATGGCGAATATAGGAGAAAATGATGTAGATCTTAGGGTATCAATATTGCCAGTAGTACATGGAGAAAAAGTAGTTATAAGAATATTAAATACATCTAATTATAATGTAAGCAAGGATAAATTAGGTATAAATGAAAAAAATTTAAACAAAATAGATAAAATAATATCAAATCCATATGGCATAGTATTAGTTACTGGTCCAACAGGTAGTGGAAAATCAACAACATTATATAGTATTTTAAGTGAATTAAATTCTACTAATGTAAATATAGTTACAGTAGAGGATCCTGTTGAATATACTTTACCAGGAATTAATCAAGTTAATGTAAATACAAGAGCAGGACTTACATTTGCAAGTGGACTTAGAAGTATATTAAGGCAAGATCCAGATATAGTTATGATTGGTGAAATACGAGATAATGAAACAGCAGAAATAGCTATAAAAGCAGCTATAACAGGACATTTAGTATTAAGCACACTCCATACAAATGATGCACCATCATCAATAGTAAGACTTATAGATATGGGAATAAAACCATATTTAGTTTCTACTTCACTTGTTGGAATATTAGCTCAAAGGCTAGTGAGAAAGATTTGTGATAAATGTAAAGTATCTTATGAAGCTAGTAAATATGAAAAGGAAATATTAGGAGTAAAATCAGGAGAAAAATTAACTTTATATAAGGGTGAAGGTTGTGGATATTGTAATAATACAGGATATTCAGGAAGAACTGGTGTATATGAAATTATGGAAATGACAAGAAAGCATAGAGAGGCTATAAATGATGGAGCTAATTCTGATATTTTAAGAGATATATCACTGAAGAATGGTATGACAACTTTAGGAATGGAGTGTATAGACTTAGTTGTTAAAGGAATAACTACAATAACAGAACTTGCTACAGTAACGCTTATAAAAGAACAGTAATATTAATTATATTTTAAATTATTAAAAATATAATTAATATATATAAATTATTATACAAAGGATTATATTTTACTAGGGGGGAGAAGCTATGGCTAACTTTAAATATAGAGCAATGAATACAGATGGAGAAAAAATTGAAGGAACTCATGAAGCTGATTCTAAGGGAGAAGTCATAGAATTTATTTCATCTAATGGGTATTACCCCTTAATGGTAGAAGAAATAATTGAAAGTAAAAAAATTGAATTTAAATTTAATAACAAGATCAAATTTAAAGATCTTTCAATATTTTGTAGACAATTTTATACAATGTTAGATGCAGGCGTACCAATACTTACTTGCTTAGATATATTGACTAGTCAAACTACAAATAAAAAACTAAAAGAAACATTAAAAGAAGTTGAAGAGGATGTAGAAAAAGGAGGAATACTATCTGACGCCATGAGAAAACATAATGAAGTTTTTCCAAATCTTTTAGTAAGTTTAGTTGCGGCAGGTGAAGAAAGTGGTAACTTAGATAGCATAATGCTTAGAATGGCCAATCATTATGAAAAAGAAAATAAAGTAAATAATAAGGTTAAAAATGCAATGATATATCCAATAATATTGGGATTTGTAGCAATTTCAGCAGTCATATTTATATTAACTTATATTATGCCTACATTTACGACTATGTTTACTGAAAATGGAATAAGTTTACCATGGAGTACTAGATTTTTACTTTGGTTAAGTGGTTCATTAAAGGAAAATTGGTTTATGATCTTGCTTGCAATAATAGGAATTATTATTGCAATAAAATATATTTTTAAAACAGAACGTGGCGTAATTGCAGCAAGCAAGTTAAAGCTCAAATTACCAGTCATTAGAAGACTTAATGAAATGATTATAGTGTCCAGATTTACAAGAACTTTATCAACATTACTTTCAAGTGGATTACCATTAGTACAAGCTTTAGATATAGTTATGAGTGTTATTGATAATAAAATAGCTCAAAATGCAATAATAAAAGTTAAAGAACAAGTAGTAAGAGGAGAAACATTAAACTCCTCATTAAGAGAAACGGGTGTTTTTCCACAAATGTTGTATTCAATGATTAAAATCGGTGAAGAAACAGGATCTCTCGATGAGATTTTAAATAAGACTGCTGATTTTTATGATGAAGAATTGGAAACAACAATACAAGGAACAGTTGCACTAATGGAACCAGCATTAATAGTCATAATGGGTCTTATAATAGGATTTATAATAGTTTCAATAATGATTCCGATGTTTGATAGTTATAATCAAATTTAATAATTTGGTTAGTTTTAATATTATAGTATATAGCTCATTGGACTGAGAAATTTACTTTAAGAATACTAGAACAAAGATTAGTCTAATTAATGCGTGCTCCAAATGAAATATTTGGATAAGCAATTAATTCAACAAATCTTTATTAAGAATTCTAAAAAGCAAATTTCAATGCCAACTCGCCATTATACTAAAATATTAATAATAATTTAAAACAAGATCAATAATTTATAAGGGGGATTTTCATGAACAAATTATCAATCAAATCAATGTCAAATCAAATCTCAAAGAAAAAGAAGAAAGGATTTACATTAGTAGAACTTATCATCGTTATTGCAATCATTGGAATATTGGCAGCAATTGCTATTCCTAAATTTGGACAAGTAACTAAGGATGCAAATTTAAAAGCTGATATTGCAACTGCAAAGAATCTTCATGGTGTAGCAGCAATGTTAGTAGCTAAAGGAGATAAAAGTTTAAAAGATTTAAGCGATGCAGATGTAACAAAAGCAGTATGGGATAATATCGATGGTAAGGAAACAAAAACAAAATTAACTAATGGAGACTTTGTCATAAAAATTGATCCCAAAAGTGGGGATATAACAGTAACTGATGGAAAAGATGAAATATATCCTGATTCTAAGGGTGATTATGCAAAAATAGAAGATGCTAGTTCATCTGGAGACCAAACTGGTAAAGAGGATGGCAAATAATTAAATAACTATATCTAAGTGTAAAGTCTAATTTTAGGCTTTACACTTTCTAATATGTAGATAAGTAAAGCTAAAATTTATAAGAAGAATTTATTTTGAATTTAAAAATAACATAGTGGGTTATTATATTTTAATTAAAATACACATTTTTCATTTTAAGGGGGACATTAATAATGTTTAAGGATTCAGATTTAAGATTCAAATTAAAGAAAAGAAAAAAAGGTTTTACATTAGTGGAACTTATTATTGTTATTGCAATTGTTGGAATATTAGCAGGTATTGCTATTCCTAAGTTTGGACAAGTCACAAAGAATGCAAATATAACAGCTGATATTGCTAGTGCTAAAACTTTACATGGAGTGGCAGCTACGCTAATAGCAGATGGTACTATTGCAATTAAACCAAGCACTGGAGTATATCCAGACAATGTAACGGAAGCGGTGCAATCTAGACTTGATGGTGGAAAATATCCTAAAGTTAAAGCATTAGATGGATATGAATTTGCAGTTGGAATTTATAAAATGGATGATATAAGAGTATTTGTAACTACTAATAAGGCTGAAGGTAAGGTAATACAGGTATATCCAAATGGTAAAGGAATATATGATATTGAAAATAAAGGAGTAGATAAATAAAAATATTATATTCAAAGAAGTTAAATTGTAAAGATTATTTTAAATTTACAATTTAATGTATACATAATATTTAAAGTTTAAGATTAACAAATTAAAACAATTTAAGAATTTCAATAATCATTGTTTTTGGAATTAAAATTATAAACTTTTCAGATTAAATATATGACATAAAAGATAAGTATTTAATAAGGGAGGGAATTTTTAATAAAGTGGGTAAATTAAATTTTGATTTTAGTAAATTAAAAGACTTTATGAATTTAGACATAAAAGATTTAAAAACTAAATTATTTAAAGAGAATAAAGAACATAAATCTATTAAAATTAGAAAAGAAAAAAAGAGAAAAGTTGTAGCTTTTGATATCGGAAGTACAAATATAAAGATAGCAGAGGGCACATATTATAAAGGTGTATTATCGGTTGAAAAATTAATAGACACTGTTACACCAGCTGAAGCAATTATTGATGGTAGTATTGAAAAAAAACAAGCACTTGTTTCAACTTTGCAAAAGGTATTAAGTGATAATGGAATAAATGCAAAGGAAGGAATATGTACAAATAATTCATCTTTAATTATAAATAGAGAAATTCTTATTCCAGATGTAAAAGAAGAGGAATTAGATACTGTTGTAAGGTATGAAATACAGCAATATTTACCTATAAACTTAGACGATTATATATTACAAATCACTATGATAGGTGAAGAATTTTCTGATGATGGTAAAAAATTAGAAGTTAGAGCAATTGCTTATCCAGAAAAGATGGCTAGAGGATATTATGATCTTTTAATGGCTTTAAATTTAAAGCCACTTGCTTTAGATGTTAACTATAATGCTTTAAATAAATTACTTAATTATATAGAGGTTATAAATGAACATAAATTAAATATTGAAGAGGCTGTTGTATTTATAGATATGGGAGCAACTAGTTTGGATGTAAATATATATAATAATGGAATATTAAAATTCACAAGAATAATAAAGGCGGGCGGAAAATATATCGATGAAATTTTATATGAAAATGTGAATATTCCAATAGAAGAATTAGAAAATTTTAAAGTAAATAACATAGATTTAAAAGAAGATGAACTAGATTTTCAAAATCATATAATTATAGATACTTTAGATGAATGGATAGATAAAGTAGAAAAAATAATACAATTTTATAAGACTAAAAATTTTGGTGATGATGTTAATAAAATATTTATATATGGAAGAACATCCAGGATTAAAAATTTAGAAGAGTATATAACATCTAGAATTGGAATAGAAACAATAAAAATAAGAAATATTCCCCAAATAATTAATGATTCTAATATTGATATTGGTGAAAATATAGATAACTTTATTAATGTTATTGGTTCACTTATAAGGTTATAGGGGGTAGGTTTAATATGCGAGATATAAACTTTTTTAGTTCTTATAAAGGAAAGAATCAAGAAAAAAGAAGTGCTATGATATATATTTATGGAGCTATGGGGATTATTGGAGGATTAATAATCATAACTTTAATTTTTAATAGTGCTAGGATATTAATATTAAATAAAAATATAGAGAATTATAATGAAAAACTAAATAATTCAGAAATACAGCAAAAATTTTCTGAAGCTCAAAAAGTGAATGATAAAATAAGCACTTTGACTAAATATGATACAACATTAAATGATGTATTATCTAGGGTAAATAATAGGAATAATGTTTCAGATTTAGTATTAACTGATATCAATTCAACCATACCATCTCAAATTTCATTTAAAACTTTACAAATTAATAATGATGTCTTAACAATTCAAGGAGTATCATCAAGTAGGGATGCAGTAGGGGAATTTCAACATAATTTAAAACAATTATCAATTATGAAAGAAGTATTTGTTAATTCTATAGATGTTGATAGTTCAATAGAAGGTAAATATTCCTTTGATATTAAATGTGTATTAGGCATATTAAATGTGCCTTAAAGGAGGGTAATTTAATATGAAAATAAGTAAAAGGGAAAAAGTAATGTTAAGTGTACTTGCGATTGTTCTTATTGGATTTTTTTATTATAAATTTATATACTTAAATCAAACTTCAAAGATAGCAGATAAGATTAAAAATAAAAATGAATTAGAACAAAAATATAATAATATTATAAATACTATAAATTCATTAGATAACAAGAAAAGTGAAATAAAGATTTTAAATACTAAAGTGTCATATAAAGCAGATTCGTTTTATCCAACTATAAGTCAAGAACATTTAATATTAGAATTAGACAAGTTGTTAAAAGATAGTGGTCTTGAAGGTGGTTTTATATTTAACAAGATAGAGGTGGCAGAAGTGCCTGAAACAGAGAAAACTCAGGAGAATTTAAAGGAAAGTACAATTACTCAAATGACTGAAAAATATAATGATAAGATTAATAGTATTATTGAAAAAAATAATTCTTCATCTGAGAGTGATAATTCAAAAATTGAATCAAATTCAGATGAGTCTTTATTAAATGATTCAAAAGATACACAATATAAAAGTAAGTCATCAAGGGATAATGAAAATAGTTTAGGTGAAAATGATAGTAACTACAAGGAAGAGGTAGAGCAAATAAAGTTTGAATTGAATTTTTCAGGATCATATGCATCACTAGATACTTTTTTGAATTCTATTAGAAATTATGAAAGAAAAATAATTGTAAATTCTATAATTATATCTGAAAAAACTATAGATGAAGTAACAGGAACAATGAGTTTAGAGATATATGCTATGCCTAAAATAAATGATGACTTGGAAAAATATTTGAACTGGACTGTAAATAATATTTATGGTAAATCGTCGCCTTTTAGCTTAGATGGTTCAGTTGGAAATGTAATAACAGATCAAGATAAACTTGATAGTGATTTTTTAATTTCAGTAAAGTCAATAACTTCAGAATTACCAAGTATTATAATGGGAAAAAGCAATGATAAATCAAAGGCTACTTATATATATGCAAATAATAATGATGTAGAAGAAGCGGAGATTATAATAACAGAAATGGATGATAAATACTACTATAAATATAAGACATCAAATGGAAGCTATCCTATTGATTACAATGGATTAGGAGAAGAATTTATATTGAATTCAGATAATATAAATATAAAAGTTTTAAGTGAAAACAGAGTTAATTCAAATGATAAATCAGGATTAAAAATAAATATTACAAATAAAACTGATAAATTAGTTAATGTGGAAATAGACAGTGATGATTCAAAAAATGCAAGAGTAACAGTAGATGGTGATAGTAAAAATATAAGTGTTAATAATAAGTAGGGATGATTTATGAAAAATTTGTATAAAAATGACAGAGAGTTTACTTTAAAAATAAATCACAAAAACAGAGGTTTCACACTGGTAGAAGTAATATTAGCATTTGCAATTTTTGCAATAATAATGGGTGGAACATATGGAATCGTTATGACATCTATGAGAAATAATAAAGCAGGTGAAGTTAAACAGAAAGCTGCTTTATATGGACAGCAGATATTTGAAGATATTAAGAGCGGAGAAATGAAAAAAAATGATGATATAAATTATGAACTTTCAGGAATAAACTTTAAAGAGATTTCTTCCAATGAGAACAAAAAAGAATTTCAAGGGGATAAAGAATTTGGCAATGGATATAGTGCAAAGATAGCTTTAAAAAAGGTAAATAGCATTTCCTTAGATAAAGATAGCAGTAACTTAGAAGAAAATAATTATTATTTAAATAAGGAAAGTGAAAATAATAATAAAGTATATGAATTTAAATACAATATTGAAACTTATGAAAATGGTTCATCAGTAAAAATAGAAAACAGTAAAGGTAACAATATTACAATTACTAATGTTGATGAAAAATTAAATATTATTATAGAAACAGAGACCGTTTCAAATAAAAAGAATGTATTAATAAAATCAAATAATTCATCTGGGGAGTTAGAAGACAGCAAAGCAATAAATAGTGGTAGTAAAGATAATCAGATAAAGATAATTTTTAATTTTTATAATTTAAAATTTGAAAATGTAGACGGAAAAACTCAATATAAGGATGTAGAGATAGAAGTATATAATAAGGATAATATTCCATTAAATATAGAATTGCAAAAATCAAAAGAATTAAAAGTAGGTTTAATTACTAAAGAAGGGAAAGTAAGAGAGTTTACTAATAGATCAGAGAACGAAGATTTTGGGTTAGGTGAATTATATGATATAGAAGTTAAAATAGAATATAACAAAGGAAATACTGAATTTGTAGGTAATGCTATGTACAATATTTATATAAAGTAGGCGGTGATTAAATGAAGAAAAAACAAAAAGGATCTAGTTTAATTACTGTAGTTATTATTTTTACTATTTTAATTACGGTAGGAACAGCATTGTTATCTATGACTGTTGGAGACTACAAAATGAGAATTAAAGAAAGTAGAAAAATTAAAAATTTATATTCATCAGATTCAGGTTTAGATGTGGCATATGATGTTATTGTTAAAACATTTGATGGTGCAGTTAAATTTGGAGATTTTAAAGCAAGACAGCTTAAAGCTGGACAATGTAAGGGTGGTCCTAATTTAGAAAAATATAATGAGGCTAAAAAAGAATTTGAAGCTGCTAAGAAAAAAGCTTATAGTACTGATGCAAAAAGAAGAAAAGCTATAAGAGCAGCAGAAAAAAAGTTTAATGAAAAAGTAAAAATGTTATCGGATTTAGAATTTAAGAGATGTTTTAGAGTGTTTATATCTAAAGAAAAGAGTCCAGACATTGATTCAGAAGGAGATATACCTAACAACATACTAGCATACTCAATTTGTAATCAAAGATATAGTGATATTGATTTATCAGATAAAAACCTAGATGAAGATATAAAGTCAAGTGATTTTAAAGATTCATCACCAATAAAATTTACAAATGAAGAAAGTAAACCAGAACTTTTTGTATGCAGTAAGGATAGTGTAGATAAGCTAAAAGAAATAGTAAATGAAGATGGAAAAGACAAAGATTTGACTTCAATAAAGGATGATATTGATGGAATTTCTTATGATTCAAACAATGATGCATTTAAGATTCAGGTAATTTCAAAATTTATAGATAAAAGCAAAAATAATAATGATATTACTAAAAATAATCTTAGAATAGTTCAAGAAACCTATACAATAAATGTCCCTAATAATGAAGATGTAAGTTTTAGGGAAAGTACTGGAGTTGTTGGTACACTTGATGATGTTAAAAATATATCATCAATAATAGTGGGAAAAAACATGAAATCTGATGGTTACAATCATCAAGGAATATATGATAATGAATTTTTTAAATTAAATATAAATGGAAATATATTTGTTCAAGGAAATAAAAAGGAAGATGGAAATCGTGTTTACTCTAAATATATAGGTGGGATAAACATAAATACTAGTGAAGTTATATTTAATGGTGAAGTAAATACAGCAAGTACATTTAATATTGAAGATAATGCGAAATCTACAGTAAATGGAAACTTATATGCACTGAATATTTTTGCAGGTAAAACTACTGATGGAAAATATGCCAATGAATTTGGGGGAAGTTCTAGTTTAAATATAAATGGGCAAGCTGTATTAGATAATGACTTAACACTCAAAGGTGTAGATACAAGTATAAAAATAAAAGAATTTTATGGATTAAATGATAAGAATATTGAGTCATCTAAAAACAATACTTTAGATAAACTAGAAAGAACATCTAGTAGCATTATAGTTAACGGTAATAAAAAATCAGGAGTAAAAATAACAGATTCAGCATATATTATGGGGGTTGCACATATAGCTGATGGTGATATTTCATATACCACTGGAGAATCAACAGGGGTAAAGGGAAATTATATAGCTTATGTAGACGAGAAAATAGCAAGATCAAATGATCCCTATGATGTAGGAAATTATATATCAGGAAATCTTCAAGATAAGAGTGAAAAGTTTACTAATTATTGGGATGACGGTAGAAAAGAAATAATTGATACTGGTGGGATAGAGCTTCCAGAAAAAACTTATGCCATAGGGGCTATTGTATATAAAGATGCAAATGGAAATACAGTTATTAAAGATAAAACTTATGAAATTAATGTTGAAGATTCTATAAGATCAAAAAAAGAGGAGTTCGGTAAGAAAGTTTATAATTTAAGTAGAGAAACATCTAAGGATATTGCAATGGAGTTATATAACAATATGGGAAATAACAAAAATCCTATTGAATCAATTATAAATTTAGAAAATATACCAAATAGTTATGATTTAAATGATTCAATAAATAAAAGTAAAAAAGCCATATTTAATAGTGATTCTGACACAACTATAGTTATAAAAGGAAAAGGATCAACCACTAGTAATGATTGGGAAAATAACAAATTAATTATATTAGATGCTGGAAATGTAAATTTAGATGCTGTTATAGTTACAGCTGGTGATGTAATTATTGATGGAAATGTTAAATTTAAAGGAAATATAATTACAGAAGGAAATTTAAAAGTCCAAGGCTTTGGAGATAAGACTATAACTTATGATAACGATACTATAGAGGAAATATATAAATATAATAAAGATGTATTTAATTCTGTATTTGTTGATGATACAAAGGACTTAAAAGATAGTACTGATGATGAAACAAGATTTATAAATGTTGACTATGATTTAAATAAATTCTTAAGTAGCAGGTTATGGAAGATAATAAGATAGTAGGGAGGTGGATTTAATGTTTAGGATAAAGAAAAAAGGTTTTACCTTAACAGAACTAATAATAGTTATGGCGTTAACACTTGTTATATTAGGAATGATATTTCAAATGTTTAATACTAATAATAGAATTATATCTGATGTAGACATTAGATCCACTTTACAAAATGAAGGACAAGCAATACAAGAGAAATTAAGTGAAATTGGAATGCAAGCAAATAGCATGGATTATAAAGAAGAAAACAATGATGTAAAATCTATAAATTTTGTAGTATTGAATGAAGATGAAAGTAAGAGTGAATTTGAAATAAAGAAAGAGGGTACAGAGCTTACTATAGTTGAATGTGAAGAAGAAAAAAACAAAATAAGCACAAAAAAGTTATCAAATAATTTAAATAAAATAAATATAAAATCTAGAAATGATAAATCTGCACAAATAGAGATTATATTATCTAAAAAAATGGGTTATAGTGACATAAAATATCCAGTGAATGTAAAATTTGCATTTAGAAATAAATATTAAAGACAAAGTTATTTAAACCTAATAGTATATGAAAGTTTTAGAGTTTCATATAAAAATAAAGAGGGTGAATTTAATGAGAAAAATCAAAAGTTATATGTCTAAATTAATAAATACAAAGAGAAGGAAAGATACTTTCATTGGGGTTGTAAGTATCTTTTTAATTGTGGCTATGATAAGTGGGCAACTTATAGTTGTCAATGCAATAGATAGAGGAATTTCTGATAAGCCATCATTTGATGTGGAAATAACATCAGTAACTCCAGAAAATCCAGTTATTGGAGAAGACATAAAGGTTGATGGAAAGATAATTCCAAGTGATTTTAAATGTAATATTCCTAAAAAAGAAATTGTATTAGTACTAGATACTTCAGGAAGTATGAAAGATTCTAAAATAAAAAAAATGAAGAATGCAGCAATAGAGTTTGTAAATAAAATAAAGAAAATACCTAATTTAGATATTGATATAGTTACTTATTCAACTAGCGGTTATACTTATTTAAATAATGGAAATACAGAAAAAGATTTATTAAAAATTATAAATTCTATTAAAGCTGATGGCGGAACTAATACTGGAGAAGGTTTAAGAAAAGCTACTTATATTTTAGATTTAGAAAAAAATAAGAATGCAGATAAATCTATTGTATTTATGTCAGATGGAATGCCAACCTATTATTCTATACTAGCAAAATACTATTGGTGGGATTTTCTTAAGCTATTTCCGTATAAATCATATTATGATGAAATAAATAATGAAATGATTTATACAGATGATCATATTTGGGAAATTAATAAAAGAAATCCTAGAGTTGAAGGTAGTGGTAAAGAAGAATCAAATAATGTAGATAAATCAACTAATTATGCGACTACTATAGGTAATATAATCAAAACAAAGAAATATAATATATATTCAATTGGATATGCACTAGGAGATGAGAATAGTACAGGAAATATGTTAATGAAGAAGATACATGAATCTATGGGCGGAATTGTAGGAGAAGATGGAACATTTTTTATGTCAGATGAAAATGCTATAAATGAAGTGTTTAACAATATAGGTGACAAGATAATTGCTGGGTATACTATTAAAGATGTTAAGTTAAATCTAAATTTAAATGATAATTTCAGTTTAAATATAGGTGGAAATGCAGTCAATATAAATAATATAAAATATATAGTTGATGAGAGAAGAAGCGATAATAAGGAAGTAGTTTATCATGCAGAACCAGTGCCATTCTCGTTTATAATTAAAGGAAAAGCGCCTGGAACCTATGAAGATATATTTAAAGACTCATTTATAAATATTCCTTGGAATAATGAGGATATAAAACTTAATGTGTCTAGAATAAATATAAATATATCAGAAAATAACTTACCTAATATAAATGCAGAAGTTAAATCTAATAAGAATGAATGCACATTGAACGAAAATATTAATTTTAATTGTATAGTAGCACCAGAACCATTTAAGTTTAATAGTAATAGTGAAATTAGTAGTCCTAAAGATGTGGTTATTTTATTAGATGTATCAACTGCAATGAAAGATAAGATTGGAGAAAATACAAGTGCATCTAATAATAAACCACAAAAGGGAGTGGATGGAATAGTAGAACAATCAATATTTAATAAATTATTAAGCAATAATTTATTACAAGGTGTAAAAACCAGATATGATATAGTTACTTATTGTCATAAAGTATGTGATACATCTATTGATGATATTGATATCAGCTGTAATAGTGAAAGTGATTATGCTGATAAATTCAAAACTAATGTACTTAATAACATTTATTTATATGATTCTAATAAAAGAAATATAAGCCAAGCATTAAAACTTGCAGGGCAAATTCTTGATGATGGAATCAGAGAACCATTTACTAATAAAATTGATGAAGGACGTGGAGCTGCCACTAAAAATATAATTATAATTGGTGGAGGTAGTATTAATTTAAATGAGGATGGATTACAGGATGAAATAAATAGTATAAGAGAAAAAAGATATAATAATATAATTACTGCTAATTTAGGTAACATTGATTCTGGAAGTAGTGAACCTAATAACAATTTAAAAGATTTACACTATAACTTAATTGGAAAAAAAGACAATGGTGATAATATATTAGAAAAAAAGGAAAATAAGTATTTTATAAATGTAAACTATAGAAACATTGATACTTCTAATCCAGAAAATATATTTTCGGATAGCAATAATTTAAATTCTAATAATTTTATACAAAATAATATTCTCCAAGATATAGCAAGAATATTAATGGGAGAAAAACAGAAAGAATATAATCTTGATATAACACTTAAATTTAATATAGGCTCAAATTTTAAAGTGGTATCAGGTATTAATTCATGTGAGGAGGAAGGGTATGATTATCATAGTCCCATAATAAATGTAAAATATATATTTAATGAAACTACTAAACAATATGAATCAACACCATTACCATATGATTTTATAATACAGCCAAGAGTAACAGGAGAATTAGGTTTTGGAGGTAATAACCATATAATATATAATAATTTAATTGGCAATGAAATTAGAAAGCCTATTAAAATACCTAAAACAATAGTAATAACTGGTTTGAAGCACGGAGTATATACTGGTATAGTTGGCGGTGCTCCAAGGATAAATAGTGGAATACCAGAGTGCAATAAAAATTCTAGCATTAATTTTGGAGCTTATTTTAAATATAATGGAGAATCAAAAGCTACACTAAATATTAGTGAAGAAAATGAAGTGGGAATTGATGAACCAATTAATATTTATAAGATAAAAAGTAATAATGAGTTACAATTATTAAATACTATTGAAGCATCATTAAGTAAATCATATAGCATAAATTTAAGTGAATTAGGTTTAACCAGTGGTGATAATGTTTTAATAGTGTACAATGAAAAAATTATAGTATCAGGGGAAACGCAATTACCTAAGACATTTGTTAATACTATAAAATTAGATAATAGTAATCCATTAAATGCATCAGTTAATATTACAGATTTAGAAATACCAGAATTATTCTGATGTTGGTGACAGTCACTTTTTCATGTTGGTGACTGTCACCCATGTTCTGTGGTGACAGTCACCAGCATGGACTAAAATGAATAAAATTACTTTAGATGTTCATAATTATAGAAAAAAGCTTAAGGAGAATATTTATGAGCAGGAAAAATAGAGAATGGTATCAAAATTCTATTATGCATGTAACTTCTAGAGGAAATCGTAGAAATTATATTTTTGCAGAAGATAGAGATTATAGAGTTTATATAAATTTAATTAAGGAATGTATAGAATATTTTGAAGGTGAATTTGAAGTATTGGGATATACTTTGATGACGAATCATATTCATTTACATATTCAAACTAAAGAAATTCACATAGGATTTTTTATGAAAAGGCTTAATAATGCCTATGCAAAGTATTTTAATAAGAAATATAACTATGTTGGACACCTTTTTCAAGAACGATATTGGTCACAAGTAATTAGTAATGATATTCAGATGTTAGAAACAAGTAAATATATTCATCTTAATCCAGTGAGGGCAAATATGGTAAAAAAACCTGAAGAATATAAATGGAGCAGTTATTGTGTTTACATAGGAAAGAAAAAAGAAAAGGTAGTAAATTGTAATATGGTATTATCTTTTTTTAAAACTGAGAATTGTCGTGAATTATACAAAAATTATGTAGAGGGGTGACTGTCACCCATGTTCTGTGGTGACAGTCACCAAAGCACTAATGGTGACTGTCACCATATAGTACCATTAATTTATCAAATGCAGGTAATGAGTTTTTGATTTTCTCATAAGATATGCAGTATGATAATCTTACATAACCTGGACATCCGAAGCTTGAACCAGGAACTAGTAATAAATTAAATTGCTTAGCATCCTCACAGAATTTTTTATCATCTTCAATTGGAGTTTTAGGGAATAAGTAGAATGCGCCTTGAGGTTTTAAGCATTCAAATCCTAAACTAGTTAAATGATTATATAAAAGATCTCTATTTCTCTTATAAATATTTACATCAACTTCAGCATCTAAAGATCTTGCAATAACTCTTTGGAATAATGAAGGTGCATTAACAAATCCAAGAATTCTATTTGCTATGTTTAATGAAGATTTTATGTCAGAGAAAGCATCTATATCATTATTTATAACAACATATCCAATACGTTCTCCTGGTAATGATAAAGATTTACTGTATGAATATCCAATAAATGAATTTTTATAATATTTCAATATACAAGGAACTTTAGCATTATCATAAACTATTTCTCTATATGGTTCATCTGAAATTAAGTAAATGTTAGTACCAAATTCTTTTTGTTTTTCTTCAAGTATAGAAGATAATTTCTTTAAAGCTTCATCTGAATATATAACACCAGTTGGATTATTAGGTGTATTTATTATTACAACCTTAGTTTTAGTTGTGATTTTTTCTTTTAGTGCATCCATATTAGGTTCAAATGTAGACGTATCTGGTTCAACAACAACTAATTTTCCATCATAGTTATTAGTGTAATGTCTATATTCACCAAAATATGGAGCAAAAGTAATAACTTCATCTCCAGGATTTAAAAGTGTTTTTAACATAATGTTTAAGCCACCAGCAGCTCCACAAGTCATAACAATATTTTCATTAGAAAGATCTAATTTATATTTATTATTTAAAAATTTACTTATTTCATTTCTAACATCTTCATAACCTGAATTGTTCATATATCCATGAACAAGGTTTGGAGATTCTTCACTTAATATTTGATTTATTATATTTTTTATATTTTCAGGAGGTTCAACATTTGGATTTCCAATACTATAGTCAAAGACATTTTCTTCGCCATAAATACTTGAAAGTCGTTTTCCCTCTTCAAACATAGCTCTTATAGCAGAATTATTTGCTACTAAGTTTTTCATTTTATCTGAAATCATTTTTTTCACTCCTTAAATAAATTACTCATAAAGATATTTTAACATAAATTTTGAAATAGTGTTTATTATTACTAAAAATGAGTGGGAAATTATATCTAAAATAATATAAAAATGTAATTAAATGGTTAATTATGAAATATATTAGATGATTATATAATTTAGGTAAATAAAATGTTATAATTAATTTATTTACAAAATTAATATATTTCTCAGGAGGTTTATTGTCAAATGATAAAAGATGTTAGTATAAAAATAAAAATTCTTATGCTGTATATACTTACCTTTGCAGTAGGAATAACTGTAGGAGTTATATTTTCTATTGATTTTAAAATGGAATTTATATTTTTAATTTTATCAATAATAATTATTGCATTTATTTTTATGATTTCAATTAATAGTATTATAAAACCATTAAATAAAATTAAGTCTTTAGCTCAAAGAATGGGAGAAGGAGATTTATCAACAGATATAGTTTTAGAAAGACATGATGAATTTGGACAAATAGTATTAGCTTTAAATAAAGCACAAGGAAATATTAGAAAAACAATTAAAGATACTATAAATAAGTCTTCAAATACTTCTGCTTTAAGTCAACAAATATCTGCATCTATTCAAGAATTAACATCGAATATGGAAAAGATGGATATGTCAACTACTAAAATAGTAAGTGGTATAGAAGATAATAGTAGTACTATTGAAGAATTATCTGCATCTATACAAGAAATTAATGCAAGCATGGAAGAATTAGCAGAAAAGGCACAGACATCAAATGAAAATTCAGAAAGAATAAAACAAAAAGCTGATGAAATAGAAGTTCATAGCAAGACTATAATTGAAGATGCAAAAAATGTATGCCTTGAAAAGGAAGAACGTATTTTAGAAGCAATTGAAGATGCTAAAGTTGTAGAAGAAATAAAAGTTATGGCTGATGCAATAAATGTAATAGCTAAACAAACTAATCTTTTAGCTTTAAATGCAGCAATTGAATCTGCTAGAGCTGGAGAAGCTGGAAAAGGATTTGCTGTAGTTGCAGAAGAAGTTAGAAAATTAGCAGAAGAATCTTCTAAAACAGTTATTACTATTCAAAGCACAATTGATAAAGTTGAAGATGCATTTAGCAATCTTTCAATTCATACTCAAGATATTTTACATTTTATAAAAAATGATATAAAAGATATACTTGTGAAATATGGAGCAGTAGGAAAGTCTTATGAAAAGGATGGATATTTTGTAAATGAGATGTCAACTCAATTATCATCAATGTCTCAAGAAATAGGGGCATCAATGGAGCAAATTAGTGCAGCTATTGAAAGTACAGCAAAGAATTCAGAAGTGACAACAGAGCACTCTCATAATATAAAAAATGGATTACATGAGACATCACAAGCTATGGATCAGGTTGCATCAGTAGTACAACAGGAAGCAGAACTTTCACAAGATTTAAGTGAATTAGTAAAAGAATTTAAATTATAATTAATTTTATACAATGCAAGTATAAATAAGTATGGATAAGTATTTTAATCATTATTATATTAGAATACTTATCCATATTTTTATTTTAGGATCTGTTTTAAATATGTGTTGATATATGTATAAGCAAAGTGGACGGAGTAAAATGCCACTTTACCTAGTGCATATATTAACATTTTCCTAAAACAGAGCCTTATTTTAAAATATTTATCTGTATTTATTAACCAATATTTGGAAAAACGCTTAAAATGATTTATAATATATTATGTAACCTATGAGAAAGAGGGTGGATATGTTATGACAAGTATAACCGAAAAAAATAAATATAAAAGTAAATATAGACTTAAGTATAGAAATAAATCACAAATAAAATACAAAATAAGTCCTAAGGAAATAGAGCTAAACATAAACAAAGAGAGTTTTAAAAATAAGCTTGTATTCTTATTAATAGGAATAGTTGTATTGTCACTTGTAACAGGATATTTAGGGAAATGTAGATATATACGATTTTTAAATGATAATCCTTATTATGAAGGAAATAAAATTAGAATAAGTACTTTGCAAAGAAAATTACCTAGTCTAAAGAAAGAATTAGGTATAAGAGAAGTAGATTATAAATGGTCAGGAGATTTAGAGTATAATAATAAACCAATATTGCTTGTATTTCATCATGCAGCATCTAGTAATTTAACACCATACAAAATACATGAAATGCATGTAGGAAAAAATTGGTCTGGAATAGGATATCACTTTTATATAAGAAAAGATGGGACTATATATAGGGGGAGACCAGAAGAAGCAATAGGAGCACATATAAAAGGGCAAAATAACAATACTCTTGGAATATGTATAGAAGGAAATTTAGAAGAAGAAGAACCAACGGAACAAGAGATTGAAGCATTAGAGAAGTTATCAACATATCTAATAATAAAATACAATATTTCTGGTGTTCAAGGACATGGAGATACGTATGATACTTTATGCCCAGGAGAAAATTTTCCTATGGAAAATGTAAAAGAAGCAATAACAAGTGAAATAAATGAGTTGTCTAATAGTTAAAATTTATAATATTAAAATGTTACCTGTAATCAAGGGATAGTTTTATATATTTGGCTATGTTTTAAAACAGTATTGATATTGTAGTATAAAGCTCATGGACAGAAGTTAAAAATGAAACTCGACTCATTTAGATTCGCTGAGTAAGTTCATGTTTCCAAATGTAAAATTTGGACATTCACTTAAAAACATAGCCATATATTTTTATCCTAAAAATGTCTTGTATAACTTTTATTTAACTAGTAAAACTATAATATGTAGAACTAAAATCAGCAAAATTAATTTAAAATATAACAAAAACTTTAAATTTTTTTAATGAACGTAAGTCGAAAATATCTGTGTATAACTTTGTGGATTAAATATTTTAATGTACATAGGTGAAACGCTTATAAACCTAACCAAAACAGGGGTGTACACATTTTGTGGATTGAATAATTGCCTGTTGATAAATATGGGGATAAATAAAAGTAGACAAAATATAGGTACCTCAATATATAGCATGTACCAAATAAAATGTAACTATATATAGAAATGTGTAAAAATTAATACGATACCATATTATTAAAAGTTAGATGTAAGGATAAAAAATATGCATAATAAATATTTATTAACAATATTCACAAAACTGTGGATAAAATATGTGGATAATGTGCATAAGTTATTATAAATGCTGTGAATATTATATAAAACGTGTATAAAATTCAGAGATATAAACAAAAAATTATTAAATTTATTTAATTATTTAATTTAAGTAGTAAAAATATCTTTAAGAAATTACATGATAAAGAGTATAATATATTTAATAAAAAAGTTAATATAGGATTAGCTTAAAGTGGATTACTTTAATTTATATAAATTAATATATAGTATTTTTAAACTGTAATCTTATTTATAACTTTTGTAATTCTTAATAGAGGGGGAATAAAAATGGCATCAAAAGAGCCAAAGTTAGTTCCAGAGATAAAGGGGACATTAAGAAATCATGTAGTTGAAGTTCCTTCTGTAATTAGAGATTGTGGTGGAATTAAAATTTTTGGTAAAAGGATAAAATCATTATTATTTAGTACAGATGTTGCTGTAATTAGAAATACTAATGCAGATGCAATTATCGCTGTATATCCATTCACACCTCAGCCACTAATAACACAAGCACTTGTAATGGCAGCTGATGTACCGGTTTTTTGTGGAGTTGGTGGTGGTATAACTCAAGGAAAAAGGGTTATAAATTTAGCTATGGATGCAGAGTTTAAAGGTGCAATGGGCGTTGTAGTAAATGCACCTACTTCAAATGAAATAATAAGAAAAATAAGAGCTACTATTGATATACCTGTTGTAGTAACAGTTGTATCAGAAGATGAAAATATTACTGAAAGAATAGAGGCAGGCGCAACGATATTAAATGTCTCTGGAGGTAAAAATACAGCTCAAATAGTGAGAAACATAAGAAGCAGATATCCTGAATTTCCTATTATTGCAACTGGTGGACCAACAATTGCATCAATAAAGGAAACAATAGAAGCAGGGGCAAATGCTATAACTTATACTCCACCATCATCTGCAAGTATAATGGGAGATTTGATGGACAAATATAGGAACGAATAAAAAAACTATGATTTGTAGTTAATGAGTTTAACAAATTATTTGATAATTATTACAAAATTTTTAATAAATTAATAAAGTTAAAAAATATAGGTTGAAAAGTATTGAAATAGATTAAATTTGTGATATGATATCTTTAACAAAAATAATAAAATTTAATATAATGAAATATAGAATAAGGTACATTTGAAAAATATACGACACACATTTGGTCTATTATTTTCTTTCATGTGCCTAAAACCTAGGGTAGAGGTGCTTTAATGATGAGTATTTATAAGGAGTCGGCAGATGATGATTTATAAAGAAAGGTGTTATAGCCGAAGAAATAATTTTTATGCAAATAATTATTTCTGGGTATGTATAAAATATGTACATAACTGTCACTAACTGTGGAGAGCTACAAGGTGAAATAGTTGCGATATAATTAGTAAAGTTAAATCAAAATTTATATTTTTAGATTTAGTTTGTATTAGTTATAATAATTATAGTATTAAAAAATACTATTTAATGATTTTAGCAATAAGCAATAAGCAACAAAAATCCTAATTAAGTAGACTCTACCTGTCGCAGATTAATATCTGTGACTTTTGTTTTTAGACAAATTTTTGGAGGGTAGAAAAATGAAATTATTTGGAAGTATGAAAATTGATAACAATGAATTAATAATTGGGGGAATTAAATCTACTGAGTTAGTAAAGGAATATGGTACACCATTATATGTTATGGATGAGGGTTTAATAAGACAAAACTGTAATGAGTATTATAAATATTTTAAGTGTGATAATTCGTCAAATAGAGTTGCATATGCAGGTAAAGCATTTTTAACTCTTGAAATGTGTAAAATAATAAATGAAGAAAATTTATCACTAGATGTTGTATCTGGAGGAGAACTTTTTACAGCTCATAAAGCAGGTTTTCCTTTAGAAAAAGTAATATTTCATGGAAATAATAAAACATTAGACGAAATTGAACTAGGGGTTAAACTAGGAGTTGGAAGATTTGTTGTTGATAACTATTATGAAATGGAAGCTTTAAATAGAATTGCAGCAAGTTATAATAAAGTTCAAAAAATATTTTTGAGAATAACACCTGGAATAGAAGCGCATACTCATGAGTATATAAAAACAGGTCAAGTGGATTCTAAATTTGGATTTGCACCTGTTGCTAATATGATAGAAGATGCTATAGAAAAATCAATAGGGCTTACTAATATTGAACTATCAGGACTACATTGTCATATAGGATCTCAAATATTTGAGATTAAACCATATGAGGATGCAGTAGAAATTATGCTAGGTTTAATAAAAAAAATTCAACAAAATACAGGTTATTTAATAAAAGAACTAGATTTAGGTGGTGGATTTGGTATATACTATAATACAGGAGATAAACCAAAAACAACTGAGGAGTATTGTAAAGCAATATTGAACAAGGTTGATGAGGTTTGTTCTAGAACAGGTCAATCAAAGCCATCGTTAATAATAGAACCAGGTAGAAGCATCGTTGGAAATTCAGGTATAACTTTATACACTGTAGGAGCAATAAAAAATATTCCTGGAGTGAGAAAGTATATATCAGTAGATGGTGGTATGTCAGATAATATAAGACCGGCTTTATATCACGCTGAATATGAATGTATGTTAGCAAATAAAGTTGAGAAAGACCTAAAAGAGAAGGTAACTATTTGTGGTAAATGTTGTGAATCAGGAGATATATTATTAAATAATATTAATATTTCAGCACCACAGTCAAATGATATTTTAGCAGTTATGACAACAGGTGCATATGGATATTCAATGTCTAATAATTATAATAAGATTCCAAGACCACCAGTAATAATGGTAAAAGATAATAAAGAAAGACTTATATGTAGAAGAGAAACCTATGAAGATCTTATACAAAATGAAGTTATTTAATAATTATCTTTTAATAAATTAGCTTTTTATTAATATTCTTTCCCAAGATAATATATATATCTTAGTGTGTATCAAATTGATTTATTAATTTTGATACACATTTTTTATTTTACAAGGAATTTTTCTGCTATCAACATGCTGTTAGCCTTATTTTAAAGTAATAAATTTGTTATAAATCCTTAATGCTTCAATATAATACTTTATGTTATACTATTAAGATAAAATAATTCTAACATTACATAGTGTATTTATAAAAATAATGTAGTTAGTTTATATTTCAAAAAGTATAGTAGTATATATGGAATTTCAGAAAGGTGGAATTTATATGGAAGATAGTAGTAAAAATAGTTTTTTTAAAGAATGGGGTTTAACAATTATAAGTGCCGTAGTAATAGGATTATTAGTATGGAAATTTTTAATTTATACTGTATGGATTACAAGTGGATCAATGATACCAACCTTAGAAGTTAAGGATAGACTTGTTGCAACAAGAGTTCATAATCCTGAAAATCTAAAGAGAGGCGATATTGTTATATTTGATTCTGATGAGCTTAAAGAGATTCTTATAAAAAGACTTATAGGGCTTCCAGGAGATCATATAGAAATAAAAAATGGAATAGTAAGCGTAAATGGAGAACAATTAGCAGAAGATTATGTTAAGAATAATGAAGACTATGATAGAATATTTGATGTTCCAGAAGGAGAATATTTCTTTTTAGGAGATAATAGAGCAAATTCAGATGATTCTAGATACTGGAAAAATCCGTATATAAAAAGCGAAAAAATACAAGGAAAAGCTAAAGTAAAAATATATCCTATAAGTGACTTCAAAGTGTATAAATAGTTGATAAATTGCTAATTAATTATAAAGGGACTTTAATTATTGGGGTTCTTAAAGGAGAATGGGTTTATGGAAAAAAGTAATAAGATAAAAAAAGAAAATTTTTTTACTGAATGGATAGTGCCTATATTTGCAGCAGTGGTGATAGCATTTTTGGTGAATAAATTTTTAGTTTATAATGTATATATTCCAAGTGAATCAATGGTTCCAACATTAAATATAGGAGATAAATTATTTGTAACTAAAATTTACAATTTAGATAAGATAGAACATGAAAATATAGTTGTATTTTATTCAGATGAACTTCAACAGACACTAATAAAAAGAGTTATAGGACTTCCAGGAGATCATATAGAGATAAAGGATGGAATCGTAAGTGTGAATGGAGAAAAACTAGTTGAAAATTACGTGAAAAATAATGAGGACTATGATGGTACATTTGATGTTCCTGAAGGAAAATACTTCTTTTTAGGAGATAATAGAGCAAGATCAAATGATGCTAGAAGATGGATTAATCCGTACATAGATGGAGAGGATATAAAAGGAAAGGCACAGGTTAAGATTTGGCCTTTTAAAGACTTTGGTCGCTTGAATTAATAGTACTTATTTTATAATAATATGATATACTAGTTGTTAAGATGTTTTATTTAGATTAAGGCTAAATTTCGAGTTATATTTTATATAAAAAATAACTTAAAATATAGTGAAAATAAAGAGAGGGTATTTATAATATGGGGAATAAATATATAGTTGATAGAATTGAAGAAAACCATGTCATACTTGAATCGTTCAATGGAGATATGCTAGAAACTACGATTTCCAAGACTAAAGGTGACATAAAAGATGGAGATATTTTGATTAAAAACGGAGATATATTTATTATAGATGTTGAAGAAACATTAAAAAGAAAAGAAGCAATAAACAATATGATGAAAAATATGTGGAAATAAGGTTTTTTAGATATTTTCGCAAATTATAAGGAAAGGATGATACTATGCAAGGTAACAATAAAAAGAAGAAAAATGGATATATTACAATGGTAATATATTTTTTACTAGTTTTTATGTTTATAAGTACTGCAAACTATATTAGAGAAGCAGCAACTACAAAACAAATATCATATGATGAATTTTATGAAATGATAGATCAAAATAAAATATCACAGGTAGTTATAACAGGAGAAAATTTAATAATTACACCAGCAGATAGTAGTGAATTTAAAGGAAAGACTTTATATACAGCTAATATTAAGGATGAAAATTTAATAAATAAATTAAGAAATTCAAATCCTAAAATAAAATTTACAGGTAAAAATCCAAAACAAAGTCCTATTATGGATTTTGCAATTAGTTGGATTTTACCAATGTTATTATTTTTCGTTATGTGGAAATTCTTATTCTCTAGAATGGGAGGCGGCGGCATGGGCGGCGGCGGCGGAATTATGGGAATTGGAAAAAGTAATGCTAAAGTCTATGTAGAAAATGAAATTGGAGTAACATTTGATGATGTTGCAGGTCAAGAAGAAGCTAAAGAGTCATTAAAAGAAGTAATAGACTTCTTAAATTGTCCTAAAAGATATACAGAAATAGGTGCTAAATTACCTAAAGGAGCTTTACTTGTAGGACCTCCAGGAACAGGTAAAACACTTATTGCCAAGGCCGTAGCTGGAGAAGCTAAAGTACCATTTTTCTCACTTTCAGGTTCAAGTTTTGTTGAAATGTTTGTTGGAGTTGGAGCTTCAAGAGTTAGAGAATTATTTAAAGAAGCAGTAACTAAAGCACCATGTATAATATTTATAGATGAAATAGATGCAATTGGTAAGAGCAGAGATAATCAAATGCAAAGCAATGATGAAAGAGAACAAACATTAAATCAATTACTTTCTGAAATGGATGGATTTGATTCGTCAAAGGGAATAGTTATACTTGCAGCTACAAATAGACCAGAAATATTAGATAAAGCTCTTTTAAGACCAGGTAGATTTGATAGAAGAGTAATAGTTGATAGACCTGACTTTAAAGGTAGAGAAGCTATTCTTAGAGTTCATGCTAAGAATGTTAACTTAGGAGATGATGTTGACCTTGATGAGATAGCAAAGGGAACTCCAGGTGCTGTAGGAGCAGATCTTGCAAATATTGTTAATGAAGCAGCTTTAAGAGCTGTAAAAAATAGAAGAAAACTTGTACTTCAAGAAGATTTAAGAGATGCAGTAGAAGTTATAATTGCAGGTAAAGAAAAGAAAGATAGAATATTATCTAAAAAAGAAAAGGAATTAGTAGCATTCCATGAAGTAGGTCATGCACTTGTGGCAGCATTACTAGAAGGTTCTGATCCTGTTCATAAAATAACAATAGTTCCTAGAACAATGGGAGCATTAGGTTATACGATGCAACTTCCAGAAGAAGAAAAATATCTTATATCTAAAGAAGATTTAATGAACCAAATTACAGTTATGTTAGGTGGTAGATCTGCTGAAGAAGAAGTATTTAATGTTGTCTCAACAGGTGCTTCAAATGACATTGAAAGAGCAACTCAATCAGCTAGAAGTATGGTTTCAGTATATGGTATGAGTGATAGATTTGATATGATGGCACTTGAATCAGTACAGAATAGATATTTAGATGGAAGAGCAGTTAGACATTGCAGTGAACAAACATCAACAATGTTAGATGAAGAAACATTAAAGATAATAAGAGAAGCTCATGAAAAAGCTAGAAAAATACTTAGGGATAATAGAGATTTATTAGATAAAATTTCAAATATATTATTAGATAAAGAGACTCTTTTTGGTGAAGAATTCATGGAAATGGTTTATGAGAAATATCCTGAAATGAAAGAAAAGAAAGAAAAACAATTAAAAGAAAAAGAGTTAAAAGATAAAGAACAAAAGGAAAAGCAAAAAAAGAAACAAGAAGAGTTTGAGAGAATAAGAAAAGAAAATGAAGAAAAAGAAAAATCAGAGTTTTTTAAAAAAGTTGGAATAAATGTAAACAAAAAAATTGATGATTCAACTAAAGTTGAAGATACTTTAACTAAGGAAATATCTGAGGACACAAAGTAATCAGAAGATGAAAAATAATATCTTTAAACATAATTAAAATAAAAACTCTAGTGTTTAATAGTAAGGTTTAGATTGATTTAGCTTAAAAAATAAGTTGAATTATCTGAACCTTATGTTTTCAAATCAAGAAAATTTACTTTAGGAAGCAAGGGGGACAATTAATTTGAATCAAAATTTAGAATTTTTAATGGAACAAAATAAGTTAGAAGAAGTTGAAAAAATTTTAAGCGGTGAAATACTTAATTATCTGCAAAAAAGAAAAGATATAACTAATCAAATTCTGCAATCAAGAAAAAAATTTATTGAAGAATATAAAGATGATGAAGATCAAGTTATAGATTACTTTGACCATGAAAATTACGTAAAAGAAGAAGCTTATAAGACAATAGATAAAAGATTAAAAGAATTTACTAGTTTAAAGGAAGTACCTTATTTCGGTAAAGTAACTTTTATGGAAGATGGAAATTTACCAGAAGAACTTTATATAGGTAGATATGGTTTAACTGTAGAAAAAACTTATGAATCTGTAGTTGTGGACTGGAGAGCTCCTATTGCATCATTATTTTATAAAGGTATATTAGGAAAGTCTAGTTATATGTGTCCAACAGGAAAAATTGATACAGATATACTTTCTAGAAGACAAATAATAATAAAAAAAGGTGAACTTAAAGGTATATTTGATTCAGAAGTAGATGTTAAAGATGAAATACTTCAAATGGTTCTTACTGAAAATTCATCTGATAAACTCAAAGATATAGTAATGTCGATACAATCTGAGCAAGATGAAATAATAAGAAGTGATAAGAATAAGGTTGTAGTTGTAAACGGAGTTGCAGGTTCAGGAAAAACAACTATTGCATTACATAGAATATCTTATCTTCTTTATAATTATAGAAAACAATTTGGAAATAAGGTTCTTATTTTTGGACCAAATGATATATTTATGGATTACATAGCTCAAGTTCTTCCTTCATTAGGTGAAGAGGGAATAAAACAAATGATATTTGAAAACTTTGCTATAAAAGAATTAGGAATAGATAATTTATATATAAAAAGTTTTAGTAGATATATAGAAGAAGCTATGAGTGGAAATAAAACAGCTCTTGCAGAATACCAATATAAAAGTTCTAAAAAATTCTTAGATTTATTAAATCATGAAATAAAAAAATTAAGCCAAAATTACTTTGATATTAAACCAATAATTTTTAATGGCGAAGAAATAGTAGGAATTAAAGAGATTAAAGAGCTATTTGATATACATTATAAATACATGCCACTATTTAGAAGAAGTGAAAAAATAAAAAGGGTACTTATATCTAAAATAAAAGATAAAAGAGATGCAGAAGTATATAAATTAAATCAGGAAATGAAAGAAAAATTAGCTTCTTTATCAAGTGATGATTTAGAAATAGAAAAGAATAACTTAGAATATTTAAAGAGAATGAAAATTAGAGAAATTGTAAGAAATGTAATTAATTCAAGAAAAGAATTGGATTCTTGGATAAGTCATGAAGATATAATAAATATTTATAAAAATATAACAGATACTGAGCAACTTGGATACATGGACTTAAGTGGAATATTATATTTAATGATTAAATTAGATGGAAAAAGAATCAAAGAAGAAATTAAACATATCGTAATAGATGAAGCTCAAGATTATAGTGTTATACAATTTGAAGTGATAAAAGGGCTTACAGGATGCAAAAGTTATACAATAGTTGGAGATTCTAATCAAAGATTAATAAATAATAATGAAGAACCAGCTATGTTAAATTTACAACCTTTATTTAATGAGGAAAAGATGCATGTACAAGTACAAGAGTATGCATTAAATAAGAGTTATAGATCTACTCAAGAAATAATGGAATATGCAACTAAGTTTTTGGATGATAATAGAATAATTCCATTAGTTAGACATGGGGAAAAAGTAATAGAAGAAGAGGTATCTTCAGATGATGAATTTGTAGAAACTATTCTTTCAATAATTGAAGATTATGAAGAAGATGGTCTTGAAAATATAGCTATTATATTTAATGGAAATAAGGATCTTGCTAAGTTTTCTCATATTATTAAAGAAAAGATTAGTATTCAAAGCTTTGATAGAGAAGATATACTTTATAAAGGTGGAAAAGTGTTAATTCCAGCATATTTAGCAAAAGGATTAGAATTTGATGGCGTTATAGTAATAGAAAATCATGAAATTGATCCATTAGTAAAATATATTATGTGTACAAGAGCACTTCATAGACTTTCATTTATTAAGAAAAAATAAAACATTAAACAAATTATAGCAGCTACTTTAATTTTAGTAGCTGCTATTAAGCATGTTTGGCCAAGTTGGTGACAGTCACCATTTATGCAAGGTGGATAAGTGGGTGACTGTCACCATTTATGCAGAAAATAAGAATAAAAATACATAATAAATAATTTAAAGATAGAGGTATAAACTAAAATGTTGATTTATACCTCTTTATTTTTACGTATTATCAAATAAAAACAAGATTTAATAGTATATTAAAAATAATTATTTAATTAATATAAATAAAAATTAAATAATTATACATTTGCTATTGCATAAATATAAATGTATGGTGTATAATTATACCACGAAGTAAATAAAAGCAAATAAATTTTTAAGTAAGTAATTAGGGGGCGTTAGTAATGAATAAAGGTTTATTAAAAAAATTAGGATTAGTTGTGGCAATTGGGGCAATGGCAATAAGTATAATTGGATGTTCAGGAAACAAAAATACAGAAGGAAGTAAAGGTTCAAAAGAATCAGCATCAGTGCTTGAATCAATAAAACAAAAAGGTAAGCTTGTTGTTGGAACAAGTGCAGATTATCCACCATATGAATTTCATAAAGAAGTAGATGGGAAAGATCAAATTGTAGGATTTGATATTAGTATGGCAAAATCATTAGCTGAAGATTTAGGCGTAGAATTACAAATAAATGATATGGATTTTGATGGATTACTTATAGCTCTTCAAGCAGGGAAGGTGGATATGGTATTTGCAGGTATGACACCAACTGATGAAAGAAAGGAAAATGCTGATTTTTCAGATATATATTATACAGCAAAACATGGATTTATAGTTAGAAAAGGTGAAGAAGGAAATATAAAATCACTTGATGATTTAAAGGATAAGAAGATTGGTGTACAAAAAGGATCAATCCAAGAACGTCTAGCTAATGATAAAATTCCAGATGCTGAAAAGAAAGCATTAGGAAAAGTTACTGATTTAGTATTAGATTTAAAAAATAATAAAGTAGATGCAATATTAGTAGAATTACCAGTAGCAGAGTTTAATTGTGAAAAGAATTCAGATATAGCTTTAACAGATGTTATATTAGAAGATTCAGAAGGTGGATCAGCAATAGCAATGAATAAGGGTTCAGATGATTTAAAGAGTGAAATAAATAAAACAATACAAAAATTAAAAGACGAAGGTAAAATAGATCAATTTGTAATAGAAGCAAATGATATGGTGGAATAAATTGATTACCCCTGGGGTCCAATAAATNNATTTATTGGACCCCAGGGGTGGAAATAGAGAGGAGGAGAAATTTTGAATTTTACATTTTTAGAAAAATACTATGGATACTTTTTAAGTGGAGCAGAAATTACAATAGTATTAGCATTCTTTGCAGTACTTTTTGGAACGATTATGGGGCTTGGTTTAACTCTTTTAAGACGTTCAAAATTTAAGATATTAAGAATGATAGGTACAGTTTATGTAGAATTTGTTAGAGGAACTCCTCTTCTAGTTCAAATATACATAATCTATATTGGATTACCTAAATTATTAGGTATAGATTTATCTGATATAACGACAGGAGCAATAGCATTAGCGCTTAATTCTTCAGCATATGTTTCTGAAATAATTAGAGCTGGTATTGAAGCCGTTGATAAGGGGCAAATGGAGGCAGCGAGAAGTTTAGGTATGAATCAAAAAACAGCTATGTTTAATATAATAATACCTCAAGCATTTAAGAATATATTACCTGCTTTAGGAAATGAATTTATATCAGTAATTAAGGAATCTTCAATGGTTTCTGTAATTGGTGTAGCTGAACTTATGTATAATGCAAATACTGTAAAAGGAAATACTGCATTAGGATTAGAACCTGTCATAGTGGCAGCAGTTGTATATTTTATAATTACATTTACGCTAACAAGAGCATTAGGATATGTAGAAAGGAGAATGAAGGTAAGTGATATACGTTAAAGATTTACACAAAAGTTTTGGAAAACATGAAGTTCTTAAAGGAATAGATTGTCATATAAAAAAAGGTGAAGTTGTTGTTGTAATTGGACCTTCAGGCTCTGGAAAAAGTACATTTTTAAGATGTCTTAATTTATTAGAAGATCCAAGCTCTGGAGTAGTTGAGTTTGAAGGAAAAGATATAACATCAAAAGCTGTGGATATAAATAAGATGAGAGAAAAAATGGGTATGGTTTTTCAACAATTTAATTTATTCCCACATAAGACAGTATTAAATAATATAACATTATCTCCTATGAAGGTAAAAAAATTATCAAAGCAAAAAGCAGAAAGTAAAGCAGTAGATTTATTAGATAAAGTAGGGCTTAAAGATAAAGCAAATGAATATCCAGCATCATTATCTGGTGGACAAAAACAAAGAATAGCAATAGCAAGAGCATTAGCTATGGAACCAGATGTCATGCTATTTGATGAACCAACATCAGCATTAGATCCAGAAATGGTAGGAGAAGTTTTAAGTGTTATGAAAAATCTTGCTTCAGAAGGTATGACTATGGTAGTTGTAACTCATGAAATGGGATTTGCAAGAGAAGTTGGAGATAGAATACTTTTTATGGATGAAGGAAATATAATAGAAGAGGGTACTCCAGAAGAAGTGTTTAAGAATGCTAAAAGTCCAAGAACAATAGACTTTTTATCTAAAGTGCTTTAAGTTTTTCAAATGGGACAATAAATAAGCTAATAAATAATAAGTAGAAAAATACTTGTTGTTTATTGGCTTTTTTTATTTTAGTAAGATTAATACTATTTTGTATATTATGTAACTTTATGTATAATTTTATGCAAATAAAATATAATTAAATGTAAAATCATATACAAATATAATAAAATATGTTAATATTATACACGTAGGAAATACTATTTAAATGCATAAAAACAAAATTTATTCATAAGTTTACAAAATTGTGTCTTAAAATATAAGGATATAATTCTACATAGGGGGAAGAATGAATGGATAACAAAAAAATTATAGACATGAAAAATAAAATTTTGCTTGTACTATTTTTAAGTTCAGTATTATTAAGAGGTATTTTTGATTATTATTTAAAAGCACCTATAATGGCAGTTGTAGGAATAATAGGTTCAGGTATAGTATTAAGCATTATACAATTTATTTTAATAAAGAAAAAATGTATTAATATATCAATGTATTTCATGGTATTTTCAATATCTACAATTGGTGTAATATTAATGAGCACGTCACCAACAATATCTAATTTTATGATATTTTATTCAGCAATTTTTTTAATTATATTATATCAAGAGACAATTCCAATAGTTCTTCAATGTATATCTAGTGCTGTTTGTATGAGCTATTTTTTTATGAAAAATAAAGAAACAATGTTTTCAAACATAGGATATGATCAATTAATATTTTTACTTTTATATATTGGAAGTGGATTAGTTATATGCACATTATTATGTATAATGACAAAACGTACTTACATTATATTGGAAGAGAAAATTAAAGAAAGTAATGAATCAAAATCTAAGACAGAGCTTTTATTAGGTAAGCTTAGTGAAACAATAGAATCTTTAAATGAAGCAAGTTCTATCATTAGTGAGGGTATTAATACAACTGCAGGAGTATCAGAACAAATATCAGTGGCCTCAAATGAAGTTGCAAATAAAGCAACAAGAGAAGTTGAAACTATGAATAATATCCAATCATTTATGCAACTTGGAGAGCAAGGGTTAGGAGAAGTAACAAATGCAGTGGAAATTATGTCGGAATTATCATCTTCTACAAAAGATGTTGTTTTAGAGGGAGCTAGTAAAGTTGAAGATTTATCAAGTGAAATGATTAAAGTAAAAGATAATATTATAAGCACTGTAACATTAATTAATAATTTAAATGAAGAAAATTCAAAGATAGTAAAAATTATAGATACTGTAAGTGAAATAGCAGGACAAACAAATCTTTTAGCACTTAATGCATCGATAGAAGCAGCAAGAGCTGGAGAGCATGGCAAAGGATTTGCAGTTGTTGCAGATGAAGTAAAAAAACTAGCAGAAAACTCTAAAGAATCAACAAACCAAATAATATCTATATTAAATAGTATATCTGAAAGAACTAATGCTGTATCAGATGAAATAGTAAAAGAAAAGAAATCAATAGAAGTGTGCAATGAACATACAAATACAGTAAAAGATTTATTTAAAAATATAAATAGTAATACAGGAAATGTATTAAATCATTCAGATAATGTAAATCAACAAATTAAAGGATTAGTTACTGTATTTTCAAAAACGGTAACAGAAGTGGATAATATAAGTGAAAATGTTGAAACTACAGCATCAGCTATGGAAGAAATATCAGCTAATATTAATGAACTTAACAATAATATAGATGGGATATCTAATGCATATAAGAATATAGATGAATTAAGTACTAAACTTAGTGAAATTCAGAGTTAAAGTTAGTATTGATTTTAGAGTGTAAATTAAATACCATATGTTAAAACGATTCAATCACTAACATATGGTATTTTTATTTTATATATATTAATAAAATCCTCCTTTGAAATATATTTTGTAATTTATTTCCTTGAAAAATTATACATATTAATAATGAAATTATAAACATATTAAAATAACAAAATTTTTGAACATAAATTTTTATTATAAAATAAAATCCAAAGTATAATTTATATGTGGAAAATTAAAAAAAGATGGAAAATTATAAGAAAATATGTTATTATTTCTTTAAAAGTAAATTATTAATATGGTATATGTAGTGAAAGTTAGTGAAAAGATTTAATTTGATTAAATAAAAATAAAAAATGGAACATAATAAAAGTTTATTTTTTTGTCAACTTAAAAGTAATTAACAACAAAAAATTTATCTTTAATTTAATAGGGGGAAATTATGAAACTAGAAAAAATAAATCTATTATGTAAATACACTATGAGAGTAGAAGATGATAAATTTATAATCAAGGGAGAAGGATTATTTTCTAAAAGTGATGCAGAAGAGTATCTGGAACTTTTTAAAAAGACTATTAAATCAATGGACATAAGTAATTTAATATTAGTTATAGATAATAGGGAATTTAGAATGAGTTTTCCTGATACTAAATTATTTTATGAAAAAGTATGTAATGCATATATAAGTTGTGATTTTAAAGATAAATATATAGTTATGCCAGAAAATGATATAGCTAATATTCAAATAAAGAAAAATGCTAATAAAGTATTTGATTACATGAAAGTTATTTCAGATATAAATTTTATAAAATAAAACTTAAAAATACTATAAGTCATATTTTTACTAGAAATTTATTTTACAATTTAAAAACCGATAAAATTAACTGAAATTATGAGAAAAATGTAAATATATAATATTTTATGGGATATTATATATTTATATGTTATAATTGGAATAAATATGTTCTTGATAAAATGAGTGATCTTTATATTAATTCAAATTTTAAAAAGAAGTATATGCTTATGCCAGCAAGTACAATAGCTGGAATGCAAATTAAAAATGTATTTAAGTTTTAAATATAACAAGCAGATTATACAATCTATTGTAAAGGTTTAACTTAGGATTTAAACATAATATATAAGAATACATAAGTGATAATAGAAGTAACAAAAATGTTACTTCTATTATTTTATACAAATGTTTTTAATAAAACATAGCTTAAAAATAATATGTTGTATTTGTACGAAAATATGTTTTAATATAATAATAATGTAATATTTATACAAAGTATGAAATATTATGGTAAAATAATAATGATTATACTATATTTATATTATTTTTATAAATAATGTTTTTAGGTAAATATTAAATTTCAGAAAGGAACATATTATGAGCACAAGAGAATTACTAAACAATCTATTCAAAGAATTAGAAGATGTAATATATTATGAAGATGTAGGAATTCACAAAATAGTTGATGATTCTTATATAAAACCATATTACAAACAATTAACAGACATTTCATTTGAAGATTGGAGCAAATATCATGCTTCAAAAATGCTTAAAATAGTTGATGATATGTATTTATCTGAAATGATGAATACAAAAAAGCCGCTATTTGTAGACAAGCTTTCTGTAGATACAAGTAAACCAAGTTGTTTAAGAGATTTTGGGATAGTATCAACTTGTCTTATACCATTTTTCTTAAATGATGAAATAGTCTTCTTTATTACTATGCCAATATTCAAAGAAGAACATAAATATTCAGAAGAAGAAAAATCAGAAGCAATAAATATTGTAAAAAAATATAATAAGATTTTATGTATTGAGGAGATGTTTAAACGTGAAATTATCTAAAGCTATAGCAAAATATATTGAAAGTTGTGGTGTAGAATACGTATTTGGTATACCATCAGGAAATGTAGCAAGTATTTATGATGCACTTAATGATACTAAGGTTGAATTTGTAGTAACTAAAAATGAAGCAGGATCAACTTATTCAGCAGGAAAGTATTCAGATTTAAGTAAAAAACTTAGTTGTTCAATTTTATGTGGAGGGGTAGGCATTACTAATGCAATAAATGGAATAGCAGATGCATACATAAATAATATTCCTATGCTTGTTATTAGTGGATATGCGGCAAGTGATAGCATAGGCAAAGGTTGTGTTCAAGAATTAGATACAGCACCTATAACTGAAAGCATAACAAAATACAGTAAAACAGTTATTAAAAAAGAAGATGTATTATCTGAATTAGATAAGGCAGTAAAATTAGCAATGCAAGATCCTAAAGGTCCAGTTCATTTATCAATATCAATGGACTTACCTACAACAGAAATAAGTGAAGACGATATAAAAACTTATGTAGCTGAAAAAATAGATTATAATTATGATCAAGAATCACTAAATACAGCAATCAATATGTTAAATGATGCTAAAAAAGGTATCATATTAGTTGGTAGAGGTGCTAAAGGAAATAGTAAAATTATAAAGAAATTATCATCAAAATTAGGATGGTATGTAGCTACTACTCCTCAAGGTAAGAGCTCAATAGATAGTGAGTTTGAATTTAACATAGGAAACTATGGATTTAATAGTACTGATTTTGCTCAAAATTATGCAGATACAGAAGAGTTAGATTGTGTATTAGTATTAGGATCAAGTCTTGGAGAAAGTGCAACAAGAAACTTTAATGATGCATTATTTAATGATGGAAATAAAGTTATTCAAATAGATAATAAGAAAAAGAGTTTAAATAAAGATCATATTGATAGATTTAAAGTATATTATAAATTATCAGAAGCATTATCAATAATAAATGAAAAAATTGAAGATAAAAATGTGACTTTAAATAAAGTAGAAAAATTAAATAATGATTATGTAAAAGATCATACAGGAATATCTGTTAGAAGATTAGCAGACATGCTTCCTAACATATTAAATCCAAGCACTACTTATATGTGTGATATTGGTGAATTCATGAACTATATGTATAAATATCTGTTTATTCCAAAAGAATCAGATTTTATTGCTAGTTTAAATTATGGAGCTATGGGAAACTGTGTTGCAGGTTCAATAGGTGCAGCATTAAGTGGAAATACAGAAAAATATGCTGTAGTTGTTGGAGATGGATCAGTATTTATGAATGGTAGTGAAATTTTAACAGCAAAACAATATTCATTACCTATAGTATACTTTGTAATAAATAATGCAAAATTAAATTACGTTGACCAGGGAATGGCATTCCTATTTGGAAGATCTATTAATGGAGTAGTTCAAGATAGAGTTTCAATAAAGGCAATAGGGGAAGCAGCTGGAATTAAATCATATGAAATAACAGATTTAAGTCAGCTTAATGAAATAAAGGATGAGTTATATTCATGCAGTGAACCTATAATAGTTGAAATAATAACTGATGGTTCAGAAAAAGTTGCAGCAGCAGATAGATTTAAAACATTAAAGAATAAAAAGTAAGAACATGTTTTAGAAAAATATGATATTTTAGTATAAAGCTCGTGGACTGAGAAATTT